>NZ_JAOQJI010000005.1:0-138846 GCF_025567125.1 Phocaeicola fibrisolvens
TGATTTCAACGATATCAAAGAACTCGATTATCCCCTTTTTGAAGGACTATTTGATTAATTTTTTAACTCGTCCATTTTTATTGGACACTAATGTTTTGTTTTTTTATGTAAATGAAAAAGTAAGAATGGTTGAGGAGTTGTGGGGGTATGGATTTTGATGCTTGTAACTTATTGGCGGATTCCTGTTGAAAGATGTATTTTGTTAATAAAATGTAATAATAAATGGCAGTTTGTCATTTTTTTATTCGTTTTAAGTGTGATATTGTGATATATTTTCGATATATTTGCGCACTAAGTTATAAAAAGATTGCTCAGATGATTTACGACATGGAAATGCAGAAGACGTTCTATGCGTCGTATGCGGAAAAAGTAGGAAAAGCCCGGAATAAACTGGGGCGCGCCATGACCTTGGCCGAGAAAATATTGTATGCCCATTTGTACGACGAGCACACGATGGCTCCGTTCCGTCGGGGAGAAGAGTATGTCAATTTCCGTCCCGACCGGGTGGCCATGCAGGATGCCACGGCACAGATGGCATTGCTGCAGTTTATGAATGCCGGGAAATCCGTATCGGCAGTACCTGCCACTGTACATTGCGACCATTTGATTCAAGCATATAAAGGAGTGGAAGAGGATTTGCCTTCTGCTTGTACCACGAATAAAGAGGTATATGACTTTTTGAAGAGTGTGGCTTCGAAATACGGTATCGGCTTTTGGAAGCCGGGAGCGGGAATCATTCATCAGGTGGTACTCGAGAACTATGCGTTCCCAGGCGGAATGATGGTGGGTACCGATTCTCATACGCCGAATGCAGGTGGCTTGGGAATGATTGCCATCGGCGTAGGTGGTGCCGACGCGGTGGACGTGATGACCGGCATGGAATGGGAACTGAAGATGCCGAAACTGATTGGCGTGAAGCTGACCGGTAAACTGAACGGTTGGGTTTCGCCGAAGGATGTGATTCTGAAGCTGGCAGGCATTCTGACCGTAAAAGGGGGAACCAATGCCATCATCGAATATTTTGGAGAAGGTACGCATTCGTTGTCGGCTACCGGAAAGGCTACCATCTGTAACATGGGAGCGGAAGTGGGAGCCACGACTTCGGTTTTCCCGTACGATGAGGAAATGAAACGCTACCTGTGTGCGACCGGCCGTGAGGAGATTGCTTTACTGGCTGAGGCCAATGCAGCCGACTTGCAGGCGGATGCGGAAGTGGCACTGTGTCCGGAGAAATATTACGACCGGTTGATTGAAATCGATCTTTCGGCTTTGGAACCCTATGTGAACGGTCCGTTCACCCCCGATGCGGCTTGTCCGATTTCGGAATTTGCGGCCCGTGTGAAGAAGGAAGGTTTCCCGCAGAAAATGGAAGTGGGACTGATTGGTTCCTGCACCAACTCTTCTTATCAGGATTTGAGCCGTGCGGCTTCGGTAGCCCGTCAGGTAAAGGCAAAGGGACTGAAGATGCAGGCTTCGCTGATTATCAATCCGGGTTCGGAGCAGGTGTATTGCACGGCACAGCGCGACGGCATGATTGAAGACCTGAAGAGTATCGGTGGCGTGGTGATGACCAATGCCTGTGGCCCTTGTATCGGCCAGTGGAAGCGTGTGACCGACGACCCGTTGCGGGCCAATTCCATCGTGACTTCGTTCAACCGTAACTTTGCCAAACGTGCCGACGGGAATCCGAATACGCATGCGTTTATCGCTTCACCGGAAATTGCAGTCGCTTTTGCCATTGCCGGTGACTTGTGCTTCAATCCGCTGACAGATACCCTGAAGAATGAAAAGGGCGAGGCGGTGAAACTGGATCCTCCTACGGGAGAAACTTTGCCTTTGAAAGGCTTTACGGTGGATGACAACGGGTATGTGGCTCCTTCGGCCGACGGAGGCAAGGTGGAAGTCACCATTCAGCCGGATTCACAACGTTTGCAGAAACTGGAACCGTTTGCTCCATGGAACGGAGAAGACTTCCTGGAACTGCCGTTGCTGATTAAGACGCAGGGAAAATGTACCACTGACCATATTTCAATGGCCGGACCGTGGTTGCGTTTCCGTGGGCACCTGGAAAATATTTCCGACAACATGCTGATGGGAGCGGTCAATGCTTTCAACGGCAAGACGAACTGCGTATGGAATCAGCTGACGGGCGAGTATGAGGCGGTTTCTGCCGTGGCCAAGCAGTACAAGGCGAAAGGCATGGGCTCTATCGTTGTGGCGGAAGAAAACTACGGAGAGGGCTCCAGCCGGGAACATGCCGCCATGGAACCACGTTTCCTGAACGTGCGGGTGATTCTGGCCAAGAGCTTTGCGCGTATCCATGAAACCAACCTGAAGAAACAGGGTATGCTGGCGCTGACTTTTGCCAACAAAGATGATTACGACAAGGTGCGTGAACACGACCGGATTTCCATCCTGGGATTGCAGCATTTTGCACCGGGACGTCCGCTGTATGCCGTACTGACGCACGATGACGGCACGACGGAGACTTTCGAAGTGCTTCACACCTATAATGAAATGCAAATTAACTGGTTCAAAGCAGGTTCTGCCTTGAACACCTTTAAAAAATAAGAGAGATATGAGTAACAGCAAGATGTATATGGAAGACGGGAAACTGATGGTTCCCGACAATGTGGTGATTCCTTTTATCGAAGGAGATGGAGTAGGCGCTGAAATTACTCCGGTATGTCAGAAAATTGTCAATGCGGCGGTAGAACTGGCCTACGTGGGCAAGCGCAGCATTGAATGGAAAGAAGTGCTGGCAGGGGGTAAGGCGTTTGAAAAGACCGGTGAATGGTTGCCGCAAGCTACATTGGATGCGTTCAAGGAATACCTGGTAGGTATCAAGGGGCCGCTGACCACTCCGGTAGGCGGAGGTATCCGTTCGTTGAATGTGGCGTTGCGTCAGACCCTCGACTTGTATGTCTGTCTGCGTCCGGTACGTTGGTTCAAGGGCGTGGTTTCTCCGGTAAAAGAACCTCATAAGGTGAACATGTATATTTTCCGTGAAAATACAGAGGATATTTATGCCGGTATCGAGTGGGAACAGGGCACTCCGGAAGCGCAGAAGTTCTATAAATTCCTGCATGATGAAATGGGCGTCACCAAGGTACGTTTCCCGGAGACTTCTTCATTTGGTGTGAAACCGGTATCGAAGGAAGGAACACAGCGGTTGGTACGTGCAGCTATCCAGTTTGCATTGGACAACGGGCTGCCTTCAGTGACACTGGTACATAAAGGAAACATCATGAAGTTTACCGAGGGAGGCTTCAAACGCTGGGGATACGAAGTGGCTGAAACGGAATTCAAGGACCGTACTTTCACCATGAACGAGTATGACCGTCTGAAGAAAGACTTGGGCGAAGAATCTGCCAAGGCTGCCGTAGCCAAGGCCATCAATGAAGGCAAACTGGTGGTGAAGGACTGCATTGCCGATGCATTCCTGCAGAATACGCTGTTGCTGCCGGAAGAATATTCTGTGATTGCGACATTGAACCTGAACGGAGACTATATATCCGACCAGCTGGCTGCCATGGTGGGCGGTATCGGCATCGCACCGGGTGCCAACATCAATTACCAGACCGGACATGCTATTTTTGAAGCGACTCACGGCACGGCGCCGAACATTGCCGGACAGGATGTGGTCAATCCTTGCTCCCTGTTGTTGTCGTCGGTGATGATGCTGGAATACATGGGCTGGAAAGAAGCTGCCCAGCTGATTGTGAATGCATTGGAAAAAGCATTCTCCAACGGAGAAGCTACGGCCGACCTGGCCCGTTTCATGCCGAAAGGAAACGCACTGGGAACAAAGGATTTTGGACAGCGAATCGTCGAACTGCTGTAAGAGCAGACGGTTTTTTTGTCGGAGTGATTAATGGATAAAAGAGTAGTTTATGAAAAAGGAATATATCGTTTACAAGCTTTCCGAATGTGCCAAGCAGGCATGCCGTATAGACAATGAACTGTTTACCAAATACAATGTGAAGCGTGGCCTTCGTAATGAAGACGGTACGGGAGTACTGGTGGGACTGACGAAGATTGGTAATGTGGTAGGGTATGAACGTACCGACCAGGGACTGAAACCGATTCCGGGCAAGTTGTTCTATCGTGGATACGACCTGGATGACATCGCTCATGCGCTGTTGCGTGAGAAACGTTTCGGCTTTGAGGAAGTGGCTTATCTGTTGCTTTCGGGAGAACTCCCGGACAGTGAACAGCTGGCTTCGTTCAAGGAACTGATTAACGACAACATGCCGCTCGACAAGAAGACCACGATGAACATCATCGACCTGGAGGGACAGAACATCATGAATATCCTGGCCCGCAGTGTACTGGAGATGTATACGTTCGATCCGAATCCGGATGACATCTCACGCGACAACCTGATGCGTCAGTCCATCGAGCTGATTTCGAAGTTCCCGACCATCATTGCGTATGCTTATAACATTTATCGTCACAGCATACACGGACGTTCCTTGCATATCCGTCACCCGCACGAGAACCTGTCGTTGGCCGAAAACTTCCTTTATATGATTAAAAAGGACTATACGCCGCTGGAAGCCCGTATGCTTGACTTGCTGTTGGTGTTGCAGGCTGAACACGGAGGTGGTAACAACTCTACGTTTACAGTACGCGTCACCAGCTCTACCCGTACGGATACCTATTCCAGTATCGCCGCCGGTATCGGTTCTTTGAAAGGTCCGTTACATGGAGGAGCCAATATTCAGGTGATCAAGATGTTCCATCACTTGAAGGAGGTGATTTCCGATTGGACGAATGTGGATGAGATTGATACGTACCTGACCCGTATGTTGAACAAGGAGGCATACGACGGCAGCGGACTGATTTACGGTATCGGTCATGCGGTGTACACCATTTCCGACCCGCGTGCGGTCTTGCTGAAGGAACTGGCCGGCGAGCTGGTGGCAGAAAAGGGATGCGAAAAGGAATTTGCTTTCCTGGAACTGTTGGAACAGCGTGCCATAGAATGTTTCAAGAAGGTGAAAGGTACCAAGAAGCAGGTATGTTCGAACGTGGACTTCTATTCGGGATTTATCTACGAAATGATGGGATTGCCGCATGAAATCTATACCCCGCTGTTTGCCATGGCCCGTATCGTAGGATGGACGGCACACCGCATTGAGGAGCTGAACTTCGAAGGTCGCCGCATCATCCGTCCGGCCTACAAGAACGTGCTGGAGGAAGTGGATTACAAGCCGATAAAAGACCGCTGATTATTGCGATGAAAATAACCGGAAGAGGCTGCAGAAACCCGAAGAAGGTTTCTGTGGCCTCTTTTGTGTTAGGTATATCGGCCTGAATTGTGTACCTTTGCGGAGTTTATTCTTACATTTCGCAGTATGAACAGTTTGAAAGGATTTTTCTATGGACTTGCCACTTCGGTGACATTCGGTTTGATACCCTTGTTTACCCTTCCGCTGATGCGGAAAGGGATGATGTTTGATACCATTCTTTTCTATCGGTTCCTTTTTGCCACCTTTGCTTTGGGGGTAATGATGAAGGTGAAAAAGGAATCGTTTCATATAGAGCTGCGGGATATTCCGCTGTTTCTTTTGCTGGGATTGTTTTACACCGGTTCGGCCATGTTCTTGTTTTGGGGATATGGTTTTATGGGGGCGGGAGTGGCCACTACCCTGCATTTCACCTATCCGGTGTTCGTCACCTTGCTGATGTGGGTGCTGTTTCGTGAGAAGGCGTCTTGGGTGACATGGGTTGCCATTCTGCTGGCGGTGTATGGCGTGTCTGAACTTTCATTGAAAGGGGATGAATTGTCGTTTGATGTGTCGGGGGTGATTATCGTTCTCCTTTCGGCTGTATGCTACGCCAGTTATATTGTGGCAGTCAACAAATCCCGTCTGCGCGATATGAACGGGCGGAAACTGGCTTTTTATGTGTTTATTGTCAGCACGGTGATGTTTGCCGTGAAGGCGCTGACCAATCAAGGAATACAACCGGTGCCGGACGCCGTGTCGGTAGGGAATCTGGTGCTGTTGGCCGTAGTGCCGACCGTCATCTCCAATATCACGCTGGTGTTGGCCGTACAGCATATCGGGGGTACGCTTACCTCTGTTCTGGGAGCCATGGAGCCGGTGACGGCTGTCTGTATCGGTGCTTTGATTTTCGGCGAATCGTTTACGGCACAGGAGGCTTGGGGAATTTTTCTGATTCTGGTGGCCGTCACGTTGATTGTGTTGACTAAGACCATTCAGAAAACGTTGTCGACGGTGGTCCGTAAGATTCGTCCGCGTCATGCCTGACACGGACGAACCCCACGTGGATTCCTTATTTTCCGTATAACTTGTTGATCAGGTCGCTGCGGCCAATTTTCCGCAGTTCATTGATGATGGCCTTGCGTTCTTCGGGCTTGTACCAGAAGAAGAACATGCGCTGGGCCAGCTTTTCGCGCGGCGTTTTGGCCGAGAAGACGGGTTCCAGGGTGTAAGGATGCAGTCCGGTGTACCATGCCTCCGTGGAGACCGTCATAGGGGTCGGGGTAAAATCCTGCACCTGCTCCAGATGGAAATCCAACCGCTTGGTAATGACGGCCAGTTCGGCCATATCCTCTTCCGTACATCCGGGATGGCTGCTGATGAAGTAGGGAATAATCTGCTGCCGCAGTCCGGCTTCCTTATTGATTTTGTCGAAGATACGCTTGAACTCATAGAACTGTTCAAAGGGCGGTTTGCGCATCAGGTAGAGCACCTTGTCACTGGTATGTTCCGGTGCCACCTTCAGTCGTCCGCTTACGTGGCGTGTAATCAGTTCGCGTGTATATTCCTTGGTACTCTGGTTGGTTTTCGCGTCCTTGCTTTGGTGCAGAAGCAGGTCGTAACGTACTCCGCTTCCGATAAAGCTTTTCTTGATGCCCGGCAAGCTGTCTACCGCATGATAGATTTCCAGCAGTGGATGATGGTCGGTATTCAAGTTCGGGCAGATTTTGGGGTGGATGCACGACGGGCGTTTACAACGCTGACAGAGGGACGTATCTTTTCCTCCCATCTGGTACATGTTGGCTGAAGGACCTCCCAAATCACTCAGATAGCCTTTGAAGTCGGGCATCTCGGTGATGGCCTTCACTTCCTTGAGAATGCTTTCCTTGCTTCGGCTGACAATGAACTTTCCCTGATGGGCCGAAATGGTACAGAAAGCGCATCCGCCAAAACAGCCTCGGTGGATGTTGACAGAGAATTTAATCATTTCGTATGCCGGAATCCGTTTGTTCTTGTATTTGGGATGCGGCAGACGGGTATAAGGCAGGTCGAACGACATGTCGAGTTCCCCTTGTGTCATCGGGGGATAGGGAGGATTGGTCACTACTGTCTGCTTGCCTACCTGTTGCAGTATGCGGGCCGCGGCATAACGGTTGGACTCTTCCTCGATGTGGCGGAAATTCTGTGCCTGCTTTTTTTTGTCTTTCAGACATTCCTCATGGGAATACAGGGTAAGGTCACCCTGTCCGTTGGGATTCTCCGGCAGGTGGGCAGCTTCTTCCTGCGAAATCAGGTAAGCCGTTTGCGGAATGTCGTGTGGCAGGTCGCCGGCATGCGTTTCTCCTTCCACTTTCAGCAGTCGTTCACTCAGTTCCGTAATAGGCTTTTCGCCCATGCCATAAATCAGCAAGTCCGCTCCCGATTCCACCAGGATGGAAGGACGTAGCTTTTCTTCCCAGTAGTCGTAATGTGTCAGTCGTCGGAGGGAAGCTTCAATACCTCCCAAAACCACCGGTACATCGGGATACAGCTTCTTCAGAATTTGTGTATAGACAATGCTGGGATACTCCGGACGCATGTCGTGGCGTCCGTCCGGAGTATACGCATCTTCACTTCTCAGTCGTTTATTGGCCGTGTATTTGTTGACCATGCTGTCCATGCATCCGGCAGAAACGCCGAAGAACAGGCGGGGTCTTCCCAGTTTCTTGAAGTCGCGCAAGTCATCGCGCCAGTTGGGCTGGGGAATGATGGCCACTTTCAGGCCTTTGGCTTCGAGCATTCGTCCGATGACGGCAGCTCCGAAAGAAGGATGGTCCACATAGGCATCCCCGCTGAAAATAATGACATCCAGTTCATTCCATCCCCTCAGTTCGGCTTCTTTCTTGGTCGTAGGCAGCCAGTCGGTCAGCTTGTATTCTTTCAAGGCAGTTTATGAATTGTGGGTTTCTTCTGTAGATTCGTCTTCGTTGTCTTCTTTCTCTTCCTTTTCTCTTTCCCATTTGATATAGAGCAGAATGAGCTGGTGCAGTCCGAAGGCTTTCATGTTGTTGTGGTAAATGACGTCGATGCACAAGTCGAGCAAATCCTTGCTGTTTTCTTCCATGGAAGCAATCAGTGAACGGATGTTCAGTTTCAGCTTGTCGAGCACGGTTTCGTCTACGATGCCGTTGCTGTCAATGAGTTGTTGGAAAAGTGAATATTTTTCAATGGTTTCCAGATGTTTTTCAGAAACGTCGATGCTTCGTGTACCGGAAGCGTTGGCCTGTATGGTATACATAATGCGATAATTTTAAAGTTTATGTAACAAAGGTAATTTTTTTCTACGTATCGGCGGCGGTTTTTTCGGCTTTTATTTAGAGATTTTTGTGTATTTCTCCATCGTAAAATGGAGGACTGCGGTGTATCTTTGTCTGAAAGGTCAAAAAGCGCAGGAATATACCTAAAAATAGTGATTGCGGTTTTTGACTGGATTTCTTTATTTTGCCACGTAAAATGATGAATACGATATTTATGTGTAACAATACGACCCGGATGTATAAACCCACGGACAAAATGAGTGACCTGATATGCGAGAACTATGCGCTTTTGCAAGTGTTGAGCCGCTTTGGCGTTTCGCTGGGCTTTGGTGACAAGTCGGTGCAGGAAGTCTGCGCGATGAACAATGTGGACTGCAATACGTTTTTAATTGTAGTGAACTTTCTCGGTGAGGAGAGCAACCATATTCATGACCATTTGAGCGGGCTTTCCATTCCGGCCTTGATGGATTATCTGAAGCGGGCACATTCTTATTTTCTGGATTTTCAGCTGCCTACCATCCGTCGGAAACTGATTGAAGCCATTGATTGTTCTTCGGAAAACGAAGTGGCTTTTCTCATAGTCAAGTTTTTTGATGCGTATGTGCATGAAGTACGGAAGCACATGGAATATGAAAATGAAAAGGTGTTTACGTATGTGGAGCATTTGTTGAAGGGAGAGCGCTTGCCGGACTACAGTATCGGGGTGTTTGCCCGTCGTCATGACCAGGTAAATGCCAAATTGACCGAATTGAAAAATATCATTATCAAATATTATCCGTCAGGTGGTGACAATCAGCTGTTGAATGCCACGCTGTTCGATATTTTTAGTTGTGAGGAAGATTTGGCTTCACACAACCGGGTGGAAGATTATATTTTTGTGCCCGCCATTATGGAGCTTGAAAAGGAGATAAAATGAAACCGCAAGAAACAATATACATTGCTGTGGCTGAAAAGTCGATGATTGTCCGTAGCGGACTGGTGGCTGTGTTGAGACGTCTGCCCGATTTGTCGGTGCAGGTGATTGAAATTTCTTCGGAAGAGGGGTTGCGGCATTGCATGGAGGCGCACAGGCCTCAAGTATTGGTGATAAATCCTCAGTTTGGGGGATGGTTTGACGTGGCTGCTTTCAAGCAGGAATATGCCGAGCAGTCGATGAAGTTTGTATCATTGATTTATACGATGGTAGATGTCAGCCAGTTGAAAGGTTATGATGATTCTGTAGGGTTGTTTGATGATGTGGATTCATTGTCGCACAAGATTTCTCAGCTGATGAACATGGCGGAAGAAGAGGACAGCGATCAGGATTCATTGAGTCAGCGGGAAAAGGAAATTGTGGGTTGTGTGGTCCGCGGAATGACCAACAAGGAGATTGCTGAGAAATTGTATATCTCTGTACATACGGTTATTACGCATCGCAGGAACATCACGAGGAAACTGCAAATCCATTCGGCAGCTGGATTGACCATTTATGCCATTGTAAACAAGTTGGTAGAACTGAGTGAAGTGAAAATGAATTTATAAATGAATCTTGCTATTTGGACCGATTCTAAAATACCCAATTTTAGGTATTGTCCGGAAAAGCGGATTCCCGTATCTTTGCAGTGTTAGTCATATAGAAATTACGTAAACCACAAAAGTAAAAGAAGTTAGTTATTAGTTGGGTGCGCCCTGCGAAGTGATTCGCGGGGCGCACGCATTTGTAACAGTTTGTTGTTCGTCTTTAAAACCTGTTCAAAATGCAAAGGAAAATTTTCATATCCGGAGAAAACCTTTTACTTTTGCTCGAAAGAAGACTAATAACTGATTTAGATATATGAAAGTAGGATTATTTATTCCCTGTTATATCAATGCCGTTTATCCACAGGTGGGAGTAGCTTCTTTTAAGTTACTGAAAAGTCTGGGGGTAGATGTCGATTATCCGCTGGATCAGACTTGCTGCGGACAACCGATGGCGAATGCGGGGTTTGAGGAAGAGTCTGTGGAGTTGGCCCGTCGTTTTGACCGTCTTTTTGAACAATATGATTACATTGTAGGCCCGTCGGCTAGTTGCGTAGTGTTCGTGCGTGACCATTATGGTAACCTGTTGGCAAAAGAGTCGCACCGTTGTGCTAGTGAAGAAAAAATCTATGATATTTGTGAGTTCATCCATGATGTGGTGAAGCCTACCTCCTTGCAGGCTTCTTTTCCTCACAAGGTGAGTATTCAGAACAGTTGCCATGGGGTCCGTCTGATGCACCTTTCTTCTCCGAGTGAATTGAACATACCTTATTATAATAAATTGCGCGATTTGTTGTCGTTGGTGAAAGGTATTGAGGTTGTAGAGCCAGAACGTCCGGATGAATGTTGCGGTTTTGGCGGTATGTTTGCGGTGGAGGAACATGCCGTATCCGGGCAGATGGGGCGTGACAAGGTGCAGCGTCACATCGATACGGGAGCTGAATACATCGTAGGGGCAGACAGTTCTTGTCTGATGCATCAGAACGGGATTATTTCCCGGGAGAAATTGCCCATCAAGACCATTCATATTGTAGAAGTTTTAGCAGCAGGATTATGAGTACGAAACATTCGAAAGCTGCCGAGAAGTTTCAGGAGAACAAGGAACTGGCAGCTTGGCACGACCAGACATTGTGGATGATGCGTGCCAAACGTGATAAAATCAGCCGGGAAGTACCGGAATGGGAGCATTTGCGTGATATGGCTTCTGCCATTAAAATGTATAGCAACAGTCATCTTGACTTGCTTTTGCAGGAGTTTGAGAAGAATGCCCAGGCAAATGGAGCACATGTGTATTGGGCAAAGGATGCGGATGAGTACTGTTCTATTATTTATAATATCTTGCACGGACATAATGTGCATCGCTTCATCAAGAGCAAATCCATGCTGGCTGAGGAATGTGGATTGAATGAATTCTTGATTCAGAAAGGGATTGACGTGGTAGAAAGCGATTTGGGAGAACGGATTCTCCAGCTCATGCACAAGAAACCGAGCCATATTGTGGTGCCGGCCATCCACATCAAGAAGGAAGAAATCGGTGAACTGTTTGTAAAGGAGATGGGTACAGAACCGGGCAACAACGACCAGACTTATCTGACACATGCAGCCCGTAAGAATTTGCGTCATAAGTTCCTGGAGGCAGAGGCAGCCATGACCGGTGCCAACTTTGCCGTGGCTTCTACGGGTGAGTTTGTGGTATGTACCAACGAAGGGAATGCCGATATGGGAACTTCACAACCTAAATTGCAGATTGCCGCTTTCGGGTTGGAAAAGATTGTGCCCGACCGGGAAGCTTTGGGTGTATTTACCCGCCTGCTGGCACGTTCCGGTACGGGACAGCCAATTACTACTTATACTTCTCATTACCGCAAGCCGCGTAAGGGAGGAGAATTGCATATCATTATTGTGGACAATGGGCGCAGTAATATTCTGGCCGATCAGGAGCATGTGAAGACATTGAACTGTCTGCGCTGTGGGGCGTGCATGAACACGTGTCCGGTATATCGTCGTTCGGGAGGATATTCGTATACGTATTTTATTCCGGGGCCTATCGGCATCAATCTGGGTATGCTGAAAGCTCCTTTGCATTATTATGACAACGTATCGGCGTGCTCTTTGTGCTATTCTTGTCAGAATGTGTGTCCGGCAAAAGTGGACTTGGCCGACCAGATTTACCGTTGGCGGCAGAAGTTGGACGATTTGGGAGTGGCCAGTTCATCTAAACGGACCATGTCGGGAGGTATGAAAGTGCTGATGGAACACCCAGCCTTATTCAATTTTGCATTGGCACGGGCGTCGTGGGTGAACTCATTCCCGCATGCACTGATATATAACGGATTGAATGACTGGGGGAAAGAACATGATATGCCTCAGTTTGCCAAAGAAAGCTTTAATGAGATGTGGAAAAAGGGTAAAGTAAAATAAGGATTATGAGTAGTAGAGAAGATATATTACAAAATATTCGTCGGAATACGCGGGTGCGTTATGAGAAACCCGATTTATCTGCTCTGGAACAGGAAGCGATTACGTATGCCAATCCGGTGGCACAGTTCACTAAAGTGGTAGCGGAAGTCGGCGGACGTGTTGTGGAGGTAAAGGACGGTGAAGATATAAATGATTTGATTCGCAAGTTGTATCCGGATGCCAAACGCATAGCCTCCAACTTGAAAGAGATTACGTGTGCCACTTTCCATCCGGACGAGGTGGCTGCATCGGCAGATTTGGATGGAACCGACCTGGCTGTGGTACGCGGACGTATCGGCGTCTGTGAAAATGGGGCCGTCTGGGTGGAGCAGGATGTGGAACAGCGTGCGGTGTATTTTATTTCTGAAGCGTTGATTCTTTTGCTCGACCGAAAAAATTTGGTCAATAACATGCATGAAGCTTACCAAAGGATTGATACAGGTGAATATGGTTACGGTGTGTTTATTTCGGGTCCTTCAAAAACTGCCGATATTGAGCAGGCATTGGTTCTGGGAGCTCATGGTGCACGTGAGTTGACGGTTCTGTTGGTATAAGGAAGATATAGAAGAATAAAAAATCCAGCATTTTCACAAAATGCTGGATTTTTTATTGAAGATGCAATTGGTGTTATTTATGTTGCATAAGTTCTTGATTGAAGGAACTTGCATTTTTTGTAATATTGTGGTTATTGTTCAACTCCAAGAACTGTGTACCTGTCCACCACAATATATTCATTACAATCGCAGCCAATAAAATTGTATAAGCTGTAATTTTTGCTTCCAGTTGTTTGCTGGAAATTTTTCTTGATTTTTCTTTTCCCATCTCGGTACTTTTCACTAACCTTATTCTTTCCATATAACGTTGTCTTATGTTTCCTGTTGTTTGTCATATAAATGAAATATAAGACGGAATACTGCACGTAATCTTGATTTTTTTTTGAATAAAAATCGATTAGTTTACATAGACAGTATGAAAGTGTTTGTCAAACAGTGACTTGGCTTCGTCTAATTGAGCTTGTGTATTCAGTTTTACTTCTTTTAGTTTATAGTCTAAATGCATGGCCTCATACTTATGTACTCCCAGTGTGTGATAGGGAAGTATTTCTACACGTTCAATCATCTGGTAATTTTTGAAGTGTTCTCCTAGTGCTTCTATATCTTCCTTGAAATAGCTGTAGTTCTGTACCAGTACATAACGTAACCAAAACGGTTTGTGGTTTTCTTCTAGCCAGGCAGCTGTTTTTAGCGTCTGTGCATTGCTTCTGGAGGTTAGTATTTTATGACGTTCGTCATTGAATTCTTTTACGTCCAGCAGCACGAGGTCGGCCAGTGACAACAATTCCTTTACATCCTCGTTCCAGATTCCTCCGTTTGTATCGACGCAAATGTGGATGCCGGCTGCTTTTAGCATTCGGAATAAAGGAACGAGGGCTTTGGCTTGAAATGTAGGTTCTCCTCCACTAAAAGTAATGCCTCCTTTTTTCCCAAAGAAGGGTTTTTGACTTACTGCCATTTTTAGAATTTCTTCTGATGCAGTTTCTTTACTTTCTCCTTTGGCATCAATCGTATCGGGATTGGCGCAATACAAACATCGGAAGTTGCATCCTTGTAAAAATACTACCAGACGTATTCCGGGGCCGTCGTAAGTGCCTAGTGATTCGTATGAATGTACTTTAATCATAATTGAATAGAAAATAAGAGACACAAGCTTTCCGCGGGATACCGGGATAGCTTGTGTCTTGTGAATAATATACTCTTTAGTTTCAATTACATGCGTTCATGGAAACTACGTGAAATCACTTCCAACTGGTGTTCACGACTCAGTTTGATGAAATTCACAGCATAGCCTGACACACGGATAGTCAACTGAGGATATTTTTCCGGATGTTCCATGGCATCTTCCAGCATTTCTCGGTTCAGTACGTTTACGTTCAGATGGTGAGCACCTTTCACGAAATAACCGTCCATCATGGTTACGAGGTTTTCGATACGGTTTTCCATATCTACTCCCAGTGACTTGGGTACGATAGAGAAGGTATTGCTGATACCATCTTGTGAATCACGATAGCGCAATTTGGCAACTGAGCTCAATGAAGCGATGGCACCGTTCTTGTCACGTCCATGCATTGGGTTGGCCCCCGGTGCAAATGCTACGCCTTTGGCACGTCCGTCGGGAGTAGCACCTGTTTTCTTTCCGTACATTACATTAGAAGTAATTGTCAGAATAGACAAGGTCGGTTTGGCGTTCTTGTAAACCGGTAATTTCTTCAGCTCTTCGTCGAAATAGTAAATCAGGTCGACAGCCAAGTGGTCTACACGGTCGTCATCATTACCGAAGCAAGGGAATTCTCCTTCGATGTCGAAGCCTTCTGTCAAGCCGATGTCGTTGCGGCGTGCAGTTACTTTGGCATATTTGATGGCAGAAAGTGAGTCGACTGCAATAGACATACCTGCTACACCATAGGCCAAATTGATAGCTGGGTCAGTGTCTACAAATGCCATTTGGGCTTTTTCGTAGTAGTACTTGTCGTGCATGTAGTGAATGATGTTCATGGCTTCATTATATACACGGGCCATTTCTTTCAATACTTTCTTATAATTGGCCAGTACTTCTTCAAAGTTCAGCACATCGCTGGTCAATGCCGGAATGCCTTTTACCATCAGGGTTCCTGTATTTTCACAACGTCCACCATTGATGGCCAGCAACAGGGCTTTTGCCAGGTTACAGCGTGCACCGAAGAACTGGATGTGGCGGCCGATATCTTGATAAGAAACGCAGCAGGCAATACCGTAATCGTCTGAATTGCGGACTTCGCGCATCAGGTCATCATTTTCGTATTGGATAGAAGAAGTATCAATTGATACCTGAGCGCAGAAATTCTTGAAGCCTTCCGGCAATTCCGGACTCCACAGAACGGTCAAGTTCGGTTCAGGTGAAGGACCGAGGTTGTATAATGTTTGCAAGAAACGGAAAGAGGTTTTCGTCACTTTGGTACGTCCGTCATTGAAGCGTCCGCCAATTGATTCAGTTACCCATGTCGGGTCGCCTGCAAAGATATCGGTATATGCCTGCATACGCAAGTGGCGCACCATACGCAACTTGATGACAAACTGGTCAATCAATTCTTGTGCATGGGCTTCATCCAGCAGACCATGAGCCATATCGTACTCAATATAGATATCCAGGAAAGAGGAAACATTACCCAGTGACATGGCCGCACCGTCTTGTTCTTTTACCGCGGCCAGATAAGCCATATATACCCACTGTACAGCCTCTTGTGCATTGAGAGCGGGACGTCCCAATTCAAGGCCATATTGTTCTCCCATTATTTTGATTTCTTTCAGGGCCTTGATTTGTTCTGCCACTTCTTCGCGGAGGCGGATACGGGCATCCGTCATCGGGCCTGTGAGGTGACGCAAATCGTTCTGCTTGGCTTCAATCAAACGGTCCAGGCCATAAAGTGCCAGACGACGATAGTCGCCGATGATACGTCCACGTGCATAATTATCCGGCAGCCCTGTCAGGAAGCCGAGTGAGCGGAAGGAACGGATTTCTTCTGTATACGCATCAAATACTCCGTCATTGTGTGTTTTGCGGTAATGCGTGAAAATGTCTTTTACCTTAGGATCAACTTCTACCCCGTTTTCGCGGCAAGCTTTTTCTACCACTTTGATACCACCGAACGGTTTGATGGCGCGACGTAACACTTCGTCAGTCTGCAAACCGACAATAACTTCATTTTCTTTGTCGATGTATCCAGGTGCAAAAGAAGTGATGGTTGATACAGTAGATGGATCAAGAGAGCGTACGCCATTGTTTGCACGTTCTTCAGCCAATGCTTCCAGACATTTATTCCAAACAGCTTTTGTACGTTCAGTTGGACCCACCAGGAATGAAGCGTCGCCTTCGTAAGGCGTAATGTTTGTCTTTACGAAATCGGTGACGTTGATTTCATGGTTCCAACGACCTTCTTTAAAATTCATTGCCATAAATTGAAATATTAAAAAGTTATATGAATTTGGTTCTCTTTAAACCGTTGCAAAGGTAGCGAAAAAGCAGCTTATGCGCAATACCTGATTTATGGTATATTATTAATTTGTATTAATTACAAAAACGTATGGGGTTTAAGCTGCAGGAGGTAAATACTCTGTTTCGAAAAAAAATCTGCAAAAGTTTGCACAACTCAAAAAGTCGCTCTATCTTTGCACCGCATTTGAAAGAAAATGCGTTTCCCAAAGAATGGAAGTTTGGGTGAGTGGCTGAAACCAGCAGTTTGCTAAACTGCCGTACGGGTAACCGTACCGGGGGTTCGAATCCCCCAGCTTCCGCTCTTGTTTTGGGAAAGAGAAATGGCGCTTTCGTCTAGTGGCCTAGGACGCGGCCCTCTCACGGCTGAAACACGGGTTCGATTCCCGTATGCGCTACTATCGGCTACTGGAAGTTTGGGTGAGTGGCTGAAACCAGCAGTTTGCTAAACTGCCGTACGGGTAACCGTACCGGGGGTTCGAATCCCCCAGCTTCCGCAAAAAAGAGGATGTGTCAAAATGATGCATCCTCTTTTCGTTATATAATCATCGTTTTGCCATTTTTCATAGAGTATGATTTATGTGGCTCAACGTAAAAATCTGGGCTCAACGTAAAAATCTGAGGGATTCGTTGATTAAGCATAAATTTGATACAATGTGAGAAAAATAAATAAAAATAAGGTGGAAGAGTCCGATATACAGATAATAAATCTGTATATTTGAGAATAGTTAGACCAATTTTTATTTTTTACTCATGTAGGTTTTCTTATTCCGTAGGGAAAACTGTGGAAGTTGGTTCTTGGATAAGATTAATTTTTGAGTGTTTGTTGTTAATTTAAATCTTTTATTATCATGAAAAATCAATTGCTTGCAGCGTTGCTTTTGTTCGGATTTTTGGGGACTCCAGTTTGGGGACAGACACCGGAGAAGGAACAGGTCGATGCGCAGAAGGAAAAAAGGATGGAGTGGTTTGCAAATGCCAAGTTGGGCATTTTTATTCATTGGGGTATTTATTCGGTGAAAGGGGTATCCGAGAGCTGGTCTTTTTTCAATAAATATCTGCCTTATGAAGAATATATGAGTCAGAAAGATGGTTTCACTGCCTCAAAATATAATCCGAAGGCTTGGGTGAATTTGATAAAAGAAAGTGGGGCACGTTATACCGTTATTACGACCAAGCATCATGATGGTATGGCCTTGTGGGATACTAAAGCCGGAGAGTTGAGTACGGTGAAATGTACACCGGCAAAACGAGATTTAATCAGTCCTTTTGTCAAAGAAGTCCGTAAGCAAGGGTTGAAACTGGGATTCTATTATTCATTGTTGGACTGGTCGCATCCGGATTATCCAAATATGACACGTACTGATGTGCGTTATACGAATGATTCTGTACGTTGGAAACGTTTTGTGGAATTTAATATGGCACAGCTGTCGGAATTGAACAAAACATGGAAGCCGGATTTGTATTGGTTTGATGGTGACTGGGAACAAACGGCTGAGGCTTGGAATTCAAAGGGCATTGTAGATTTGTTGCGTTCGGATAATAAGAATGTGATTATCAATTCCCGTATCCAAGGTTATGGAGATTATGCGACTCCTGAACAGGGTGTTCCTATTGTGCGTCCTCAGGATAAATACTGGGAGTTGTGTATGACGATGAATGACTCGTGGGGATATCAGCATACGGATACCAATTATAAATCTCCTTTTATTTTGTTGCGTACGTTTGTCGACTGCCTGAGTATGGGAGGAAATTTGTTGCTGGACATCGGTCCGAAGGAAGATGGAACCATTCCTGAAGAGCAAGTGGCTATCTTGAAGGAATTTGGGCGTTGGACCAAGAAACACAAAGAAGCTATTTATGACACTCGTGCGGGTATCCCGACGGAACATTTTCAAGGATATACCACTTTGAATAAGGGGGGAGATATTCTGTATCTGTATTTACCTTACAAGCCTAACGGCCCGATTGAAGTGAAGGGATTGATGAACAAGGTGAACCGAGTGTGGGTAGTAGGCAACGGAGCCATGTTATCTTATAAGGTTTACAACAAAAACTATTGGAGTGAGGTTCCTGGTAATCTTTATATTGATGTGCCTGATCGTGTGCTGGATCCGCAGATAACCGTTGTGGCCGTACTGTTGGATGGACCGGTTAAATTGTATCGGGGAGCAGGGCAGGTAATTGAAAGTAATTAATAAAAACAGGAACATGAGGAAACAAGTAATAGGTAGTTTGTTTGCATTGTTAGTAGTGGGACAGCTTTGGGCGCAGAATTTATATACAAGATACGAGCGTATGCTTACGTTGCCCGAAGGTTATGTCTGCTATCGTACAAATGGAAAAATAAAAATTGATGGGAAGCTGGATGAGGCAGACTGGCAGAAGGCTCAGCCTACTTCTTCTTTTGTAGATATTAGTGGAAAGGGATTTGCTAAGCCTTGTTATGATACATCGGCTAAAATGTTGTGGGATGATTACTATCTTTATGTGGCTGCCACTTTGCAGGAAGAAGATATTAAGGCAAAGCTGAGTCTGCGGGATACGATTATTTATTATGATAATGATTTTGAGGTATTTTTAGACCCGGATGGCGATGGGCAGAATTACTTTGAAATAGAAACTAATGCAAAGGGAGTGATGTTCGATTTGATGTTGGATAAGCCTTACCGTTCAGGGGGTAATTTCCTGGTGCAATGGGATTGTCCGGGATTGCAACTGGCTGTACATCGTGAAGGAACTTTGAACAGGTCGGACGATAAAGACAAACAATGGACGGTAGAAATGGCTATACCTCATAAGGCGTTGACGGTAAATTTCTCCAACCCGGCTAAGGCAGGGAATTACTGGCGTATTAATTTCTCACGGGTGCAGTGGTTAAAGCCCGGACAGCGGGAGGAAAACTGGGTATGGATGCCTACGGGACGGATTGATATGCACATGCCCGACCGATGGGGATTCTTGTATCTTTCGGATAAAGTGGTAGGAAAAGGTACAGATACATTTAAATATCCCTATAACTTAGCTGCTTATAAATTGCTGTGGGCCATGTTTTATGCGCAGCTGGATTATTATGCCAAAGAGAAGAATTATCTGCGTGCCAAAGAGAATTTCTTTTTGACCGATGCGGAACTGCAGGATTTACCTGTGGGTTCGGAAATATCCGTAGAAGCTACCAGTCGTACATTCTGCATGTCAGTAACCGTACCGAAAGAAAAAATACGTTATGTGGTGGATCAGAACGGACGGTTTATTTGTGAGGCGATTACTCCCCGGCAGGTGAGAAACTGGGTCTGGATGCGTATCAATAAAGAAAAAGGGGATGAGTTTTATAAAAAACATTTTGCCTTGATGAAAGAATGCGGTATTAGTGGAGTCATGTTTGAAGGATATGACGAGAATACATATCGGGTGTGTAAAGATGCGGGGCTGGAGGCTCATTATTGGAAGTGGACGATGAACCGTAAGGAGGTCCTTGAAACACATCCCGACTGGTTTGCCGTAAACCGCAAGGGAGAGTCTTGCTACGATAAACCGGCTTATGTGGATTATTATCGTTTCTTGTGTCCGAATCATGAAGGTGTGGCTGAATATCTGGCTGCCGATTATTTGAAAGAAGCGAATCTGCCTTATGTGGATGGAGTACATTTGGATTATGTTCGTTTTCCGGATGTGGTGCTTCCGGTTAGTTTATGGAAGAATTATGGCATTGAGCAGACAGCGGAATTGCCGGAATACGATTATTGTTATTGTGAGGTGTGTCGGAGAATGTTTAAGGAACAGTCCGGGAAGGATCCGTTGGAATTGAAATATCCGATGGAAGACCAGTCGTGGATAAACTTCCGCTTGGATGCCATTACGCGTGTGGTGGATAAGATTACGCGGACTCTCAAGGCAGAAGGGAAGCAAATCTCTGCAGCTGTATTCCCCGGTCCGTCGATGGCTCGTAAGATGGTGCGTCAGGATTGGGGAGAATGGTCACTCGATGCATATTTCCCGATGATTTACAATGGCTTTTATTATGAAGGGCCGGAATGGATTGGGCGTTCGGTCAAGGAAAGTGTTCAGACTGTTCATGGAAAAGCAAAGATTTATGCGGGGCTGATGTTCCCGGATATTAAAAATACATTCGAGCAGGCGTTGGAGGAAGCTTTTAACAACGGTGCTTCTGGCGTTTCTTTCTTTGATGGTCCGGACGAGGAATACCTTCGTAAATTTAAAGCCTATTTGGACAAGAGAGGTTTTGAAGTTGTAAAATAATCATTTATAAGTATATGAAGATAGTTAGTATGTTTGTTTCCTTGTTCGTGGCCATGAATATCTATGCGGCAGGACATAAGGAACTTCCGGCCAAGGGAGATTTAAATTTGGCAGTGTTTAATAAGGAAAATATTCGTTTCGCACCGGATGTGTATCCCAATTACGCTGAGGCTGATGCCAATGGCGTCATTCACCTGGTGAACGGGCGTATCATTTTGAAGAAGATTCAGATACCCGATTACCAACGGGATGTAACGGTGAGTGTGAAAGTGACGGTGGCTTCAAATGGCGACCGCTGGGATAAGTCGGGTTCTTGCTTTGTGATTCCCAAACATTCGGCCATCAATCTGTTGAGTATTGCACAGGGAAAAAAGAAGTTCCCGGAAATCGACAGCCTGAAATTGGAGAAGATGGTGGGAATCGTGCCCGGAAAGGACTACTTGCCTACGATTGAACTGATGCGTTTCATGACGCCATTTGGGGTGGGATATTACAGCGAGAATGATGATTCGTTGTCCAGTAAGCGCCGTCCGGTCTATATCCCCAAATGGGAGAAATGTGTGCAATGGGAGCAGGATATCACCGATTTATATCCGGCCTTGAAAGGAGAAGCCTATGTCGGCATTTTTATTGATACCTGGACAAAAGAAGGTTATGTGGCCAGTATGGAGCTGAAGGTAAAGGAAACGCCGGTGACTTGCGAAAAGCTGGTACGCCGTCATGTAGAACCCTTGATGAATACGGTGTATTATATCGGGCAGACGTATCCGGATATTTTTGCGCGCAAATCAGTTTCCACTGATTTCGTATTACCGGAGAATGCAAAGAATGTACGTCTGAAATACATTGTTACCGGCCATGGAGGTCATGAAGGTGGGGATGAATTTGTACAGAAGCGAAATATTCTCTCTGTAGATGGAAAAGAGGTCTATAATTTCATTCCTTGGCGAGATGATTGTGCTTCTTTCCGTCGTTTTAACCCCGCTACAGGAGTATGGTTGATCAAACGTTTGGCGGCTTATATTAGTGAAGACGGTTATAAGACCAAAGAAGTGGAAGAGCCCTTGGCTTCTTCCGATTTGTCTCGTTCTAACTGGTGCCCGGGTTCGGATGTGACGCCGGAGGAAATAAGCTTGAAGGATTTAAAGGCCGGCAAGCATACTTTTACGGTCCGTATTCCTGAGGCACAGCCTGCAAGCGGCAATGAATTGAATCACTGGCTGATTTCTGCTTATCTGGTGTGGGAAGAATGATTCTTTGAAAAGGATTGGTATATTCCCTAAAAGAATAAAGTCGCTTCTAAACAGAGTGTTACGGTAAAACTCTGAGTAGATTGAATTTAAAAATAAAAATCTCCTGCTTCAGCCTTCGTTTATCTAGATTATCTGGCTAAAAGCAGGAGATTTTTATGTAATAACTTATAGATTATAAGTAAGTTTATTCAATTTCTCTATTTGGAAACTGCCCATTTCTTTGAATCTGATGTTTTTATTTTTGCTCTGTTCTGATAAGTATATTGTGTGGGGCTTTTGAGGGTAATGTCAGAATGCGTTTCCCAAAAGTCACATTTTCTACCTGGGGCAGTTTACGGAACTTGGAAACCATGCTACGGCTGAGAGTGGTAGATGACGTGCCGTCATCGTAAGTACGTCCAGCTTCGATAAGTGCCTGCTTTAACAGCGGTTCGTTCACGTCGCCTATGGCATAAGGTAGGAGCGGATTGTCTTCAATGACAATGTCTGGAGTCAAGCCGTCGGGCATACAAGGTGTTTTCCCTTGGGCATTCTGATAAATACTTATCATGACATAAGCTCCCCAGTTGTGGAGTTCGGCCGGTGATTGCACGTAGAAGTCTTTGGCTGGGAGTAGGGCTCCCGTACAATATTTTCCATGAGATTGACTTCCGATAAGTTCTATCTGCGTGTAAGGCATCAGTCCTCCCAAAAGAGCTTCTGAAGCGGAGGCGGATCCGGAACCAATCAGTCCGTAAATTTTTTCCAGTCCGATGTTGGCGTCCTTGGTACTCACTGTTACAGTTTGGTCTTGATCCTGATACTCAAAATCTGTGCCAAAACGGTATTCCAAATCGATGCCTTCTTGTTGGTAATATTGAGTCAAAAGCTTGTTATAAACTTCTTTCTCAAAAACTTCTTTTTGGGTTACTGCGCTTTGGGGCGCGAAAAGAGAGGCCAGCACATGTTCTGTGGTCACATATCCTCCTCCATTGTAGCGTAAGTCGAGGATGAGTTCTTTGATCTGCTCTGATTTAAACTTGCGGCTGATTTCAATGAGTTGGGGAATTGATGACAGGTCAAATCCTGTATAAGCCAGATAACCTACCTTTTTACCATTGAATTCATAGATGGAATCGCAAATCACCGGATTCTCATACATGGAAACGGCGGTAAGTGACACTTCTTTGTTTTGTTCGTGGATGTAATTGTCCGACCCCAATAATCCAAGGGTGACGGTCAGTGTACTACCATAATAGAGGTTCAGGTAATTGCTGGAATTTATGATGTTACCGTCCATCGTGAGAAGGATATCTCCTCGTTTGAGTCCAGCTTGGGCAGCCGGAGAATCTTTGTATACATAATTGACCACTCCTATGTATCGTTCTTTTTCTTCAGAACTTGAGATATCGTATAAACTCAAGCTCCAGCCGAAGGTAGTGACCGTACCGTTTATTTCATTCTCAAAAGAAGTCATATCATCGGTAAGCATGGACCATTTGTCGATGTATTTTTCTCCTTCGTGATATCTTATCTGGTCGAAGGTGCCGATAGGGTCATTGTTGGTTTCAATGTTCCATCGGTTCAGGTCTTCACTGATTTCTTCGTTCCATAGGTAATAGGTCTCTAACGCGTCTTTACCAAACATATTGGCATAATACGTTTCGGTAGATATGCTTTGAGATGGGTCGTCATCTGTATCTTTGTCATTGTCGGAGGGGCCGATGGATGGGTTATTTTCTTGTGGATCTTCATCCGTGCATCCAGTAACTGCCACACTTCCTAATAGGGCAAACAAGAGTACCCACGATAGCTTTTTGCTCATAGTTCGATATTTGAAATGGTTTGTAAGGAAATTAGGTCACAAATATATGAAAAGAGCAGAAAAAGGCAATGGATTGTAGCTTTTTTTCGTGGAATGAAATAAAATGTGACAAATTGTCTGGTTGAGGATGTCGGATATGAAAAATCCGCTCCGTATCAAGAATGTTTGGATACATGTGATACGAAGCGGAAGAAGTTTAAAATTTATAGTTCAAGCTCAGGCCGAAAACTTTGTTGGTACGGTAGTATATGTCTGTTCCACTGAGTCCGGTACCGTTGTAGCTGGCCACTTCTTTGGTATATTTGTCATAGTGCGTCCAAAAATAAGCCACATCGATGCTCCATGCCTGTGTCAGATTTACTCTTGCTCCAAAGCCCAAGGAATACGAATCACAATAGAAGCTGGTGTCGGTCTGGAATTCATCACTGAGGCCATAATTGGTCCGTTGGTATCCCCCGCTGACGGTCAGCCGTTTGGTGATGTCCCATTCCAGGCCTGCCAGATATTCATGTGTACCGTGTTTCAGGGTCTTTTGACGGTCGTTCAGCATGCCTGCATGCTTGTCATCGAAGAAATGATATTCCACCGAAGCACGCAGGTTGGGCAGAATTTCGTATCCGGCGGCTACACTCAGGAAGGCCGGAATGTCACTTGGTGTCTGTTCACCGTCGGCGTAAGGTTTCATGATAGCTTCTGGAGTACCTGCAGGCACTTCCAGTACATTGGTTTTGTTTTCGATGTTCAGGTTTGTCTTGAATTCATATTTGGCTGCCAGGTTCCAGCGTCCCAGTTTGGCATCTATTCCGAGGATAGGAGTCAGTCCCCATCCGCTTTGGTCACAGTTCAGTTCCAGGTTAGTCAGTTGGGTGCCACCCAGGTTTTCTTTCAGGTGCGCTTTCAGGTATCCCTCGTATCCGCTGCTTACGTAGTTCATTCGTCCACCTGCAAAAACGCTCAGCCAGTTATTGATTTTATAGCTTAATCCCAGTTGCAGTCCGTAAATATACTGCTTGCCGTCCATGGCGGTATTGATGTCGTACATTTGCGGAGTGACTTTCCCACCCGTCTGCTGGCTGATCATTCCCATGGCCAGGGCATCAAACATGGGAAGACCGTTGCTGAACGAGGCCTTTCCTCCACCTCCCGTAATGGCGAAGCTGGCAGAAATCACCCAGTTGTCTTTTTTATAGAGTCCTTGGAAGCTGGGGATAAGAGGAGCAGAAGCTGTTCCTTTGTACTGACGGTTGGTTCCGGCACCGTCCGCTTGTTGGAAGAGTGGGAACGTAGCATTTATTTCGCGTGTCTGATAAGCACTTTGTCCGGTCAGTGACAGATAGAATCCTTCGTGAGACAGGAAGGAAAGTCCGGCGGGGTTACTGTACACACCGTCTACATCGATGGAAGCTCCTCGTGCGACCATACGGAGGAAAGCGGCGTGTTGGTTGGTATTCGTAAGATAATCTCCCGCAAAAGCCGGAGAGGAAAGACACAGTGTCGCTGCACTGAGAAAAAGAATTTTCTTCATTCGTTTTAATAGGTTGTTTGTTAGAAATAGGCCGCAAAAGTAATTTAAAATTGCGCAAGAACCAACGAAATGTGCAAAATTTATTTTAAATGAAATTGTTTTATTTGAAACGAATGGGGCGATTTCAGGTCTTTTCCTTCCCATCTTGTGCGAAATGTGTATCTTTGCAAAAGTATGCGGTTTTTACTCAATTTATTTCCTGACGTATGTACACCAATAAAGAAATCTGGCATGTGACCTATCCGATTTTTCTGGGCTTGCTGGCTCAGAATGTGATTAACGTGACCGATACGGCCTTCTTAGGACGTGTGGGCGAGGTCGCATTGGGGGCATCAGCCATGGGAGGATTGTTGTATATCTGTGTGTACACTATTGCTTTTGGATTCAGCGTCGGTTCACAGATTCTAATAGCCCGACGTAACGGTGAGGGCAATTACCGGGCCGTGGGACCGGTCATGTGGCAAGGCACGGCTTTCAGCTTCGTAATGGCTGTCTGCCTGTTGGCACTGATGTATTTTTCTGCCGGACTGTTGATTCGCCTGCTGATTGCTTCCGATTCCATTTATGAAGCCACGTATGAATTCTTTGTCTGGCGTATTTGGGGATTCCTGTTTGCCTTTGTGAATGTCATGTTCCGGGGATTGTATATCGGCATTACCCGTACCAAGGTACTGACCTTGAATGCGGTGGTCATGGCACTGGTGAATGTGGTGTTGGACTACGGATTGGTCTTTGGAGAATTGGGCTTGCCGGAGATGGGGGTACGGGGAGCCGCCTTGGCCTCTGTCATTGCAGAAGCTTCTTCGTTGGTATTTTTCCTGTTATATACCTATTATAAAGTAGATTTGAAGAAATACGGATTGAACCGTTTCGGACAATTCGACATGGCGATGGTGATGCGTATCTTGCGTATCTCCTGCTTCACGATGGTGCAGTATTTTCTGGCCATGGCCATCTGGTTTGTCTTTTTCATGGCACTGGAACGTTTGGGACAGCGGCAGCTGGCAATCGCCAACATTGTGCGTAGTGTGTACGTGGTGTTGCTGATACCCGTACAGGCGCTGTCCACCTCAGCCAACACGCTGGTCAGCAATCTGATTGGGGCAGGAGGAGTAGCAGGCGTATTGACGTTGCTGCATAAGATTGCCCGCATGTCTTTTTTGATTATGGTGGTGTGTGTGGCACTTTGTGTCGCTTTTCCTGAAAGTATCTTGTCGGTTTATACCAATGAAGAAGCCTTGTGGCACGAGTCTGTATCGGCCTTGTATGTGGTGTGTGGAGCCATGTTGATTTCCTCACTGGCCAATGTGTACTTCAATGGCATATCCGGTACGGGAAACACGCAGGCTGCCTTGGTGCTTGAAGTATGTGTGCAAGTGTTCTATGCCCTTTATGTGGTAGGAGTAGGTATGATTCTCCAGGCACCGGTGGATATTTGCTTCACTACCGAGGTCATTTACTATATATTGATGCTGACTTTCAGCCTCATTTATCTGAAAAAAGCAAAATGGCAGAATAAAAAGATTTGAGCATACTGATTTTTTTGTAATTTTGCACGCTGGAAAATTTTGATAATAAATAAAAAAGCAACATATATGTTCGATAATTTAAGTGAAAGACTGGAACGGTCGTTTAAGATATTGAAGGGTGAAGGAAAAATCACCGAAATCAATGTGGCCGAAACCTTGAAGGATGTCCGTCGTGCCTTGTTGGATGCGGACGTGAATTATAAAGTGGCGAAGAACTTTACCGATACGGTAAAGGAAAAGGCTTTGGGACAGAATGTCTTGACAGCAGTCAAGCCCAGCCAGTTGATGGTAAAGATAGTACACGATGAACTGACCACCCTGATGGGAGGAGATACGGCAGAAATCGAGTTGAAAAACCGTCCGGCTGTCATCCTGATGTCAGGTTTGCAGGGTTCTGGTAAGACTACCTTCTCTGGCAAGCTGGCCCGTATGATGAAGGCCAAGAAAAACCGCAAGCCTTTGCTGGTAGCCTGCGACGTGTATCGTCCGGCTGCTATCGAACAGTTGAAAGTGCTGGGACAGCAGGTAGAAGTGCCGGTGTACAGCGAATTGGACAGCAAGGATCCTGTGCAGATTGCGTTGAACGCCATTCAGGAAGCCAAGGCAAAAGGTTATGACTTGGTGATTGTCGATACCGCCGGACGTCTGGCTGTTGACGAGCAGATGATGAACGAGATTGAAGCCATCAAGAAGGCCATCAATCCGGATGCAACCCTGTTTGTGGTAGATGCCATGACCGGACAGGATGCGGTGAATACAGCCCGTGAGTTCAACGAACGTCTGGATTTCACCGGTGTGGTACTGACCAAGTTGGATGGTGATACCCGTGGTGGTGCGGCCCTGTCTATTCGTACCGTGGTCAACAAGCCGATTATGTTTGTCGGTACAGGTGAAAAACTGGATGCCGTAGACCAGTTCCATCCGGCTCGTATGGCCGACCGTATCTTGGGTATGGGTGATATCGTTTCTTTGGTAGAACGTGCGCAGGAACAGTACGATGAAGAAGAGGCAAAGCGTTTGCAGAAGAAAATCCAGAAGAACCAGTTTGATTTCAACGACTTCCTGACACAGATTCACCAGATTAAGAAGATGGGTAACCTGAAGGAACTGGCTTCCATGATTCCGGGGGTAGGAAAGGCCATCAAGGATATTGACATTGACGACAATGCCTTCAAGAGCATTGAAGCCATTATCTATTCCATGACACCGGAAGAACGTACACATCCGGAAATCCTGAACGGCACACGCCGTACGCGTATCGCCAAAGGTAGTGGTACCAGCATTCAGGAAGTGAACCGCTTGCTGAAGCAGTTCGACCAGACTCGCAAGATGATGAAGATGGTGACAGGTAGCAAGATGGCCGGTATGATGCAGAAAATGAAGAAAAAATAATTCTTGAAATTGAAAGAATACAGAGCGGACAGCAGGAATCTCGCAGGAGAAGACTGCTGTCCGCTCTTTTTTATTCATATAGCAGATACTTTGCACGGATAGCCCGATAGAGTTGCAAATCTTTTTCCCAGGTCCGGCGGATTTCCGTTTCGGTCTTTCCCTGCAGGATGTCCTTGCGTACTTGTGAGGTCCCCATCAGCAGGTCGAACCATCGGGAGCGGGTGAAGAACCGTTTCTCTGCATCCGGATAGAGGGACTGGTAGGCCCGGTAGAATTGGATGACGTATTGCAAGGAAAAGCCTTGAGGGAGCTGGTCTGTTGTACGTAAATCTATTCCGTAGCAGGTACAGTCGCGGTGCAGGGGATGCTTGTCGAATCCTTCCAGTGCTTTGGGCGTGAAGTGGAAGGAAAAGGCTTTGCGCAAATAGGGTGAGCCTGCTACCTGGAATGGGAATAGGGTACCTCTTCCTACGCTCACCGCAGTACCTTCAAACGGGCAGAGGGAAGGATAGAGTGCAATGGAAAGGTCATTGGGAAGGTTGGGAGAGGGCTTCACCGGAAGCGAATACGATTGTCCGTGTCTCCACCCTTCCACTGGGATGATGTGTAGGGAACATTGCAGTTGGTGGCCCAGCCATCCTTCTCCGTTGATCATCCGGGCCAGTTCGCCCAGCGTACAGCCGTGAAGCACCGGGATAGGAAGCATGCCCACAAAACTTTTATAGGCTTTTTCTCGTACCGGGCCGTCTACGTAGTCACATGGATTGGGGCGGTCCAGCACAATCAGTTCCTTATGATTCTCTGCACAGGCTTGCATCACGTAGTAAAGTGTACTGAGATAGGTATAGAACCGAGCACCTACGTCCTGCATGTCGAAAACCAACACATCCGTACCCGCCAGTTGGGAGGGAAGCGGTTTCTTGCTTTTCCCGTAAAGAGAACGGATGGGAACTCCCGTGCGGAGGTCTTTCCCATCTTTGACACTTTCTCCGGCATCGGCTTCTCCGCGGAATCCGTGTTCCGGTGCAAACACCTGCACGATTTTGAGGTAGGTAGACAGGGTGTCCAGCAAATGGGTTTTTCCGCAAAGTGAAGTGTGGTTAACAACGAGCGAAACCCGTTTTCCTTCCAGTAGCGGAAGTAATTTATCCAGTTGGTCGGCCCCGTTGCGCACGGTGGCTTGTCCTTGCAGGGCCCCAAACCAGAGGCAGCACAGCCCCAGTATGTAATTCAATCGGAATCTTTTCGTGTAACTCATGGATTTTTTATAGATTTGTGAGACTTTTTACAAATATAGCACCTTTATGATGAATCCACTTGCATTGATAGACAAATATTATCCGGTAGAAAATGAGTTGAGACACATTCTGCTGGTACACAGCCGTTCGGTAGCCGACAAGGCACTGGCCATGGCCCGGAAACATCCGGAACTGAACTTGGACTTGAATTTCATTGAGGAAGCCGCCATGTTGCACGACATCGGTATCTTTGAGACCGATGCCGATGGCATTTATTGTTTTGGTAAATATCCCTATATCTGCCATGGCTATCTGGGGGCGGAACTGGTGGCCCGTGAAGGATACCCGCGTCATGCACTGGTGTGCGAGCGTCACACGGGGGCAGGACTGTCCTTGCAGAGCATTCTCGAACAGAATTTGCCGATACCCCATCGCGATATGATTCCTGTCAGTCTGGAGGAGCAGATTATCTGTTTTGCCGATAAGTTCTATTCAAAGACCAAACTGGATAAGGAGAAGAGTGTGGAAAAGGCCCGTAAGAGCATCGAGAAGCATGGCGACGAGGGGCTCACCCGTTTTGATGCCTGGTGTAAACTCTTCTTGTAGAACTAAAAATACATAAATAAGGAAAGGTTTGACATTTATTTGTAGGATAATGCTTACTTTTGCACCGCATATTGCGTAAGAAAACGGTGATGACATCATTTAGAAGAACAACATATTTATTGCTATCCTTGTTTGTTTTTGGCTTTTTCTGCTCATTCTATGCCGAAGCGCAGCGTGTGAGAGGAAAACGTATGCGGGGAGGGGACAGAAATTCGGTGACAGCCGATTCTCTTCAGCGGGATTCATTGGCGATGGATTCGTTAGGGATGGATACATTGGCCGCAGACACCGCCAAGAAGAAGGAGCCGCTGGATGCCCCTGTCATTTATGAGGCGAGCGATTCCATTGTCTTTACCAAGGGAGGTTATGCACATCTTTATGGAGAAGGAAAGGTCAATTACCAGAACATCGAGTTGACTTCTGCAGTTATCTCCATGAATATGGACAGCAGTACGGTCTACGCAAGAGGTGTGGCCGATACGACGGGGGTAGAGACCGGTACGCCGATATTCAAGGATGGAGAAACTCCCTACGAATCCAAGATTATGCGCTATAACTTCAAGACGAAGAAAGGATTCATCAATAATATTGTCACACAGCAGGGTGAAGGATATGTCACCAGTGAGGAGGGAAAAAAAGGAGCCAATGACGAGATTTACATGCGCCATGGAAAATATACTACCTGTGATAACCATGAGCATCCTCATTTCTATTTGAAACTCTCCATGGCGAAGGTCCGTCCCAAGAAGAATGTGGTATTCGGTCCGGCCCAGTTGGTGGTGGAAGATGTGCCGCTGCCCATTGCCGTACCCTTTGGATTCTTCCCTTTCAACAGCAGCTATTCTTCCGGTTTCATCATGCCGACGTATGGAGATGAAATGAACCGTGGTTTCTATCTGCGTGATGGAGGATATTATTTCGCCATCAGCGACAAGATGGACTTGAAAGTATTGGGTGAAATCTTTACCAAGGGTTCGTGGGGACTCTCGGCGGCTTCCAATTACACCAAGCGATACAAGTTTAGCGGTTCTTTTAATGCCAGTTACCTGGTGACGAAAACCGGTGAAAAGAACATGCCCGACTATTCAGTGTCGAAGGACTTCCGTATTCAGTGGAGTCACCGGCAGGATGCCAAGGCCAATCCGAACAGTTCGTTCTCGGCCAGTGTGAACTTTGCCACCAGTAGTTATGACCGTTCCAGCTTGAGCAGTTTGTACAATCCGCAGCAGTACTCTCAGAATACCAAGGCGTCTAGTGTGAGTTATTCTCGTAACTTTCCGGAAATCGGGTTGAACATTTCGGGAGCGTTCAATATCACGCAGAATACGCGTGACTCTTCTTTGAGCATGACCTTGCCGGATGTCAATATCTCGTTGAACCGTATCTATCCGTTCAAGCGGAAAAAGTCTGCGGGTGATGAACGCTGGTATGAGAAGATTTCTTTGCAGTATACCGGAAGTATTACCAACTCCATCAGTACGAAGGATAACTTGCTGTTTAAAACCCCGTTGACTCAGTGGGAGAATGGTATGCAGCATAAAATTCCGGTTTCGGCCACTTTCAACCTTTTCAAATACATCAACATCGTACCTTCGTTCAACTATACGGAACGCTGGTATTTGCGGAAAGTGAAGCAGAGCTACGACCCGAACTCTACTTCTACCGATCATGTGCGTCGGGATACCATCAATGGTTTCAACCGTGTGTACGACTATAATCTGGCATTGCAGATGAATACCAAATTGTATGGTATGTACAAGCCGTTGTTCATGAAGAGCAAGGAAATTCAGATTCGTCACGTCTTTACACCGACAATCAGCTATACGTATACGCCGGATTTCGGTAAGGCACGTTATGGCTATTACGATACCTATACTTATACGGACGAAAACGGAGAAGTGCGTACCGTGGAATATTCGCCGTATGAAGGGGCTGTGTATGGGGTGCCCGGAAAACAGATGTCACAGAACATCAGTTTCTCTGTGGATAACAACATTGAAATGAAGATGAAGTCGGACAAGGATACCACGGGCTACAAGAAAATCAGTCTGATTGACCAGTTGGGAGCTTCTCTTTCTTATGATGTGGCCAACAAGCGATGGAGTGACTTGAGCATGAACCTTCGTATGAAGTTGACCAAGAGCTATACATTCAATATGAACGCTTCCTTTGCTACCTACGCCTATCAGTTTGATGAAAATGGTAATGTCGTGGTAGGTGATCGTACGGAATGGTCTTACGGGCGTTTCGGACGTTTCCAGGGCTACAGCGGTTCGTTTTCTTATACCTTGAACAACGATACCTTCAAGAAACTTTTCGGTAAGAAGGATGAAAATGACGATAAGAACAAGAAGGATAAGGAAAACTCGGATGAGGAGGACGATACTGACGAGGAAACCGAAAGTCAGAACAATAATTCCAATATGCGAAAGACGGAGAAGGCTTCTTTGGATTCGGACGGTTACCTGGCCTTTAAGTTTCCGTGGAGCATCAGCTTGAGCTACAGTTACAGCATTCGGGAGGACCGTTCCAAGAAAATCAATATCAAGAAGATGCGGTATCCGTACTCACTGACCCATTCATTGAATGTGTCGGGTAACTTCAAGATTGGAAGCCGCTGGAACATGACGTATTCTACAGGGTATGACTTTACCACTAAGGAAATGTCTATGACCACCTTGAACATTACCCGCGACTTGCACTGTTTTAATATGAGCTGTGGGTTGGTGTTCGGCCCGTTCACTTCCTACAATTTCTCCATCCGTGCCAACTCCAGTATGCTGACCGATGCCCTGAAGTGGGACCAGCGAAGCAATACGGGTAGTGCCGTTACATGGTATTAATGTTAATGCTGTAGAAATTCTTCGGCCCGGGCCAGCGTGTCCGGCTTGCCGATGTCAATCAGTTGTAAATCTTCCTTTACGCATCCGCCGAGCAGGAGTTGGCGGCAGTTCTGTAGGTAAAAATCCATAATGGGAAATTTGCCGGTCCATTGCTCTCCTTCCATGTAATGAAACAATTCCGGTGAAATCACATGGATGCCGCTGAAGGCGTATTCGCGGTATTTCCCCGGTTCATATACCAATCCTTCCGGTTTGGTCTGCAGGGTGTCTTTGTGAATCCAGCCCTTCAGGCGGTTGTCTGCATCGAACAGCAGGTAGCGCGAGGTCTTGCGCGGGCTGACCAGCAAGGTGGCCAGATTCCGGCTCTTTCGGTGAAACTCATAGACTTCTTTCAGGTCGGCATTCGACAGAATGTCCACATTGTGTACCAGGAAAGGTTCCGTTCCTGTGAAGAAAGTTGCTGCCTTCTTGATGCCGCCTCCCGTATCCAGCAGCATCTTGCGTTCGTCACTGATGTGGATGGTTAGTCCGAAATCTTGGTTGGCTTTCAGAAAATCGAGAATCTGTTCTCCGAAATGATGGATGTTGATGACCAGTTCAGTAAATCCCGCTTCTTTCAGTTTGAGAATCACATGCTCCAGCATGGGACGTCCGGCCACCGGCACCAAGGCTTTGGGAGTATGGTCGGTCAGTGGTTTGAGCCGGGTACCCAGTCCGGCAGCAAATATCATGGCTTTCATTTGGCTTTCAGTAATTGGTCTATTTGTTGTTCCCGATGAATCAGGTGTACGTTGATTTTGAATTTCTCATGCAAGTGTTCGGCCGTATGCTGTGCGGAATATACCGAGCGGTGCTGTCCACCGGTACAGCCGAAGCAAATCATCAGGTGTGAGAAACCCCGTTCCAAAAAACGCTGCACATGGGCATCCACCAAGGCATCGGTGTGGCGCAGGAACTCCGTGATTTCTCCGTCTTTTTCCAGAAACTCGATGACCGGTGCATCCCGTCCCGTGAGCGACTTGTACTGCTCGTAGCGTCCGGGGTTGTGTACGGCGCGGCAGTCGAACACGTATCCTCCGCCGTTTCCGCTCTCGTCTGTCGGAATCCCTTTCCGGTAGGAGAAACTCATCACCGTCACGGTCAGGTTGCGGCGGTTGCGGACCACGGCAAACTGCTTCAGTCCCGTCATGCGCTGCAACACTTCGCAGAGATAAGGATATTCCGGGAAACCTTCCTGCAACAGCTGGCGCAGGTTCTCGATGGCAAAAGGAATGCTTTCAATGAAATGGGCCTTTTTTTCGAAGTAACCGCGGAAGCCGTAAGCTCCCAGTACCTGCAGCGTGCGGAACAATACCACATGGCGCAGGCGCGACAGGAATTCCGTTTTTTCGATTGGCTTGTACGGGCGAAGGGCGTCCATGTACTCGTCTATCAGTTCCTGGCGGAGACTGTCCGGATAGTTGGCCTTGGCCTGCCAGAGGAAAGAAGCCACGTCGTAATAAATCGGTCCTTTCCGTCCTCCCTGAAAGTCTATCAGGTAAGGTTCTCCGTCTTTCACCATGATGTTCCGGCTCTGGAAGTCGCGGTACATGAATACCGGTTGGGATTCCATACTTCCCATCAGGGTCTGGCAGAGGGCATCGAAGTCATCTTCCAGCAAATCTTCCCGGAAATCTACGCCCGTCGCTTTCAGAAAACAATATTTGAAGTAGTTCAAGTCCCACAGGATGCTTCTATGGTCAAATTCTACCGCCGGATAGCATCTCCCGAAATCCAGCCCTTTTGCCCCTTCAAACTGCACGCGGGGCAACAGCCGGATGACCTTTTTCAGCAGGTTCCGTTCTGTCTCGTCAAATTCTCCCGTCTCTCTTCCGTGGGCGATGAGCTGGAACAGGGAATCCGTGCCCAAATCATCCTGTAGGTAGCAGAGTCCGTCGTCGGAAACAGCATGTACTGCCGGCACGGGTAAATGCTGTGCCTGAAAATGATGCGACAGGTAGATGAAGGCTTCGTTCTCTTCGCGCGAAGTACCGCACACCCCGATGAGGGTCGGGTTGCCCTTCAGGCGGTAATAGCTTCGGTTGGAGCCAGCTCCCGGCAGTGCCTCTACGCTTGCAGGGGCATGTCCGGTCAGCCGGCTATATAGGGTTTCAAGTATTTGAGTCATGTAGTTGGTGCGTTAAGATTGCGGATTGAGTTTCTCGGCCAAGTATTGTCCCGTATAGGAAGCGGCACATTGGGCTACCTCCTCCGGTGTACCGGCCACTACCAGATTACCTCCCTTATCGCCTCCTTCCGGTCCGAGGTCGATGACATAGTCGGCACACTTGATGACATCCATGTTGTGCTCGATGATGACTAAGGTATGTCCCCGGCTGATGAGGGCGTCGAAGGCCTCCAGCAGTTTCTTGATGTCGTGGAAGTGCAAGCCTGTGGTCGGTTCGTCGAACACGAAGATGGTAGGCTGTGCCTTTTCGATACTGAGGAAGTAGGCCAGTTTCACGCGCTGGTTTTCTCCTCCGGAAAGGGTCGAAGAGGACTGTCCCAGCTTGATGTAGCCCAGCCCCACATCTTGCAACGGACGGAGCTTCTTGACAATCTTCTTCTGGTTGTGTTCCGTGAAGAACTCGATGGCCTGGTTGACCGTCATTTCCAGTACGTCGTAGATGTTTTTCCCTTCGAACTTCACTTCCAGCGTGTCGTTCTTGAAGCGTTTGCCGTGGCAAGATTCGCACTCCAGCACCAAGTCGGCCATGAACTGCATTTCTACCGTCACCGTACCTTCTCCCTTGCATTCTTCGCAGCGTCCGCCTTCCGTGTTGAACGAGAAATAGCCTGCGCTGTATCCCATCTGCTTGGCCAGCGGCTGGTCGGCAAACAGTTTCCGGATTTCATCGTACGCCTTGACGTAGGTCACCGGATTGCTTCGGGAAGATTTTCCAATTGGGTTCTGGTCTACAAACTCGATGTCACTTACCTGGTGGATGTCGCCGCCCAGTGAGACAAATTCGCCCGGACGTTCGCTCGACTCGCTGTATTCCCGCTTCAGGGCTTTGTAGAAGATGTCGCGCACCAGCGTACTCTTTCCGGAACCGCTGACACCCGTCACCACCGTCATCACGTTGAGAGGGAAGCGTACGTCGATGCCTTTTAGGTTGTTCTCACGAGCTCCCTTGATTTCGATGTAGTTGTTCCACGGGCGGTGGCTGGCAGGAGGGTCAATGGTTTCTTCTCCCAGCAGGTATTTCACGGTATAGCTGTCGCTGCCTTTGTGCAAGTCTTTCATGTCGCCTTGGTACACCACCTGTCCACCCAGTCGTCCGGCTTTCGGACCGATGTCGATGATGTAGTCGGCTGCCCGGATGATTTCCTCGTCATGTTCCACCACTACCACCGTGTTGCCCAGCTGTTGCAACTGGCGCAGCACCTTGATGAGGCGGGTGGTGTCGCGGCTGTGCAATCCGATGCTCGGTTCGTCGAGGATGTACAACGAGCCCACCAGACTGCTTCCCAGCGAGGTAGCCAGGTTGATTCGCTGGCTTTCACCTCCGGAGAGCGAGTTGCTCAACCGATTTAGGGTCAGGTAGCCCAGTCCCACATCCGACAGGAAGGTCAGGCGGTTCTTGATTTCACTCAACAACCGTTGTGCCACGAGAGTGTCGTGGGCATCCAAGGTCAAGGTACGGAAAAACTCCTGCAACTGGGTAATCGGCATTTCCACCAGTTCCGAGATGTTCTTTCCGCCTACCCGCACGTAGCTGGCTTCCTTTTTCAGCCGGCTGCCATGACAAGTAGGGCAGGTCGTTTTTCCCCGGTAGCGGGCCAGCATCACGCGATACTGTATCTTGTATTGGTTTTCCTCCAGCATCTTGAAGAAAGAGTCGATGCAGACCTTCTCTCTCGGTCCGTGCCAGAGGTAATCCTTCTGTTCCTGCGTCAGTTCATAGTACGGTGTGAAGATGGGAAAATCATGAGCCGGCGCTTCCCGCAGGAACTCGTTCAGCCATTCTCCCATTTTCTCACCTCGCCAGCAGAGTACGGCCCCGTCGTACACGCTCAGTGCCCGGTTGGGGATTACCAGATGTTCATCGATGCCGATAATCTTGCCGAAGCCTTCACACGTAGGACAGGCTCCCAGCGGCGAGTTGAACGAGAACATCTGGTCGTTCGGTTCTTCAAACTTGATGCCGTCAGCTTCAAATTTGGTGCTGAACACATGCAGGCGGGTGTCGTCCGACAAGTAAAAACGGAGCATGCACGTGCCGTCGCCTTCGTACATGGCCGTTTCGGCAGAATCCGTCAGTCGGCTGATGGCATCCTTGCTGTCGTCGCAGCTCATACGGTCTACCAGCAGATACACCTTGTCGCTTTCGTGGTAGGTATAGTCCTCAATGCGTACCATTTCGCCGTCCACCTCCAGTCGGGTGAATCCTTGCTTCATGTCCATGTCCAGCTGTTCCGCCACGGTTCTTCCGTCGCGGGGAAGGATGGGGGTCAGCACCGTGTAGCGTGTACCCTTCGGATACGACAGCATGCAGTTCACAATGTCTTCCACGCTGTCCTTCTTCACCAGTTGTCCGCTTATGGGCGAATAGGTTTTTCCCACCCGTGCGAAAAGCAGACGCAGGTACTCATAAATCTCGGTCGATGTACCTACGGTAGAACGTGGGTTGCGGCTCGTCACCTTCTGTTCGATGGCGATGGCCGGCGGAATCCCCTTGATAAAGTCACATTCCGGTTTGCTCATACGTCCGAGAAACTGGCGGGCGTAGGCAGACAGGCTTTCCACATAGCGTCTTTGCCCTTCGGCATACAGCGTGTCGAATGCCAGCGACGACTTTCCCGAACCGGACAGTCCGGTAATGACTACCAGCTTGTTGCGGGGGATACGTACGTCGATGTTTTTCAGGTTATTCACCCGGGCACCCTTTATGGTAATAAAATCATTTTCTGACATGTGTCTCTTCTTGTTAGATGAACGTGCGAAGTTACGAAAAATAGCTGGAATTATCAAAGCGAATACTTCCGTACGGAAAGAAGTCTTTTACGTTTTCCGGTGCGGAACCGTATGTTTTCCTTGCGCGAAACGTAGGTTTCCACATCGGGAAACGTAGGTTTTGCGGAAGGGAAACATAGAAAGTTACTTGACGTTTGGTGGATATTGTCTCATTCTTTTCGGAAAATCATTTGTTTTTCCAATAAGAATTCCTATCTTTGCTGTACCACTTTGATGGTACAGTATAACGATTTTCAGTTGAGTGACTATGGTAGAACTAAGAAGTGTTTCATTTGGGTATCAGTCTGATAGAATGGTGTTGGACAATCTGAGTCTCCGTTTGGAGGAGGGACGATGGTATGGTTTGCTGGGCATGAATGGTTCCGGTAAGACTACGCTCTTGAAACTGATGGCAGGCAAGCTCTTTGCGCAAAGCGGTGAGATTGATGCAGACGGTCGTAGCGTACGGAAGAGGGAGGTCGAGACCTTGCGGAATGTGTTCATGCTGCCGGCTGATTTTACTTTTCCCGATATGAGACTGGATCAGTTTCTGTCTGTTTACACCGGTTTCTATCCCGGGTTCCGTGAAGACGTGTGGAATGACTGCCTGGCCGATTTCGGGCTGCAGCGGGACATCAAGAACCTGAACAAATTATCCTTGGGAGAAAAACACAAAATAGCTTTCAGTATCGCTTTGTCGTTAGGGACGAAGATGGTATTGATGGATGAGGCAGCCAATGGAATGGATATTCCTGCGCGAAAAATGTTTCGTAAGTTGTTGATGAAGCATGTCCGGGAAGATCAGATAGTGGTTTTGTCCACTCACATTGTGCAGGACATTGAAAATCTGTTGACCGATGTGATTGTGTTGAGAAAGGATGCCTCTGTGTATGCGGCTTCTTTGGAAGAAATATCCAGTCGCTATTCATTCGGTATCCAGAGCGATGAAGAAGGAGCACTGTATGCAGAACCTTGTGCAGAGGGTTATCATGTAATCACTCCTAAACGAGAGGAGATAGATACGGAAGTGTCTTTGGAACTGCTGTTTAATGCCTTAATGAAGAAGGGAGGAAAGGTATGAAAAGTTTTGCCGTAAAAGAAATGTGGAGGTTCAGTCAGCTTCAGTTAAAGGAAATGTTTTTCTATGGAAAAAAGAAAGCGTTTATCCAGCTTTTGCTTTTACGTTCCTTCAGTATCTGTGTGTTCTGTGCCTTTGTGTCAGGAGATAGTTTGAAAGAATGTTTGTCACTTATCGAACAATTGCTGATTCTCCTGTCCTATTATTATACGTTTTGGAGTCTGATGGAAAACATGCGGAATGATAAAGATTTGATAAATAAGTTCATGCTTCCGGTCACGTGGGCAGAAAAATATGTAAGTTTGTTTGTCAGTACCTTTTTGATAGGTACGGTGATGTTGGTGGGATGTGCGGTCTTGTCGAATATCTTCATACAACTGGCTGCTCCGTTGTTTTTTACGGAGAAAACAGACGGACTGGTTCTTCTCTTTTTGGGAGGAGGCTATGGATTTACACAACTCATCGTGCAGGTGGTAGTGGCTTTTTATGTAGCGATGTTGACGCTGGTGGTGATGTGCAGGAAACAGTACAGTAAGATTCAGTTCTGGCTGCTAGTCGTTTTATGTGTGTGCTCTTATGTGTTGCCTGTGGTGTGCATGTATGGATTAGGTGCTCCCAAAAGCATCATCAAATACACTTGGGTATCGGTTTCTGTGGTTTGGAGCATAGTGGCTGTTGTCATGACCTATAAAGGTTTTAGAAGGTTGGAGTTTAAATAGGAAGATGGTAGATTTCAAACAAGATAGGGCTATTTATCTGCAGATGGCAGAACGAATCTGTGACGAGATATTGGCCGGGAAGTATCATTCGGATGATCGCATACCCAGTGTGCGTGAGCAGGCCGTCCTGTTCGAAGTCAACACCAATACCGTGGTGAAGACCTACGACCTGCTGTTGCAATGGGGTATCATTTATACCCGGCGGGGATTGGGCTATTTTGTGACTGTCGATGCTCTGAAAAAGATCAGACAGGCCCGCAGTCTGAAGTTTATGACTGAAAATCTGCCGGAGCTTTTCAGTCAGATGAAACTACTGGACATCCCGATTGAGACCGTAGTCAAGAAATGGGAGGAGTTTAAAGAAGGCGAGAATTCATGAACGGACTTCTTCTGTCACCCATTTTTCGATGCTGCGTGTACGATGGCTGAAGTTTACTCCCAGTTTGTAGACTTTTCTTGTATCGGTGGCAAAAGGCAGTGCATATTGTTTGTCATTGATTTGCTTTAGCGCTTCCTCCGCGCTTCCGTCCAGTTTGAACTCCATAACATAGATATACTGCTCTGTTTTCACTACCAGGTCAATGCGTCCTTCCGAGGTATGGTATTCTGCCTGGGTATAAAAGCCTAACAGTTTGAAAACAATAAACAGCACATTCTGATAATGTAATTCCAAATCTCGTATCAGTTCATAAGGAGTGTCTGTAAAGAAACTTTGCAGACGTTTCATAAAAGCATCTATGTCTCCGTTTCGAATCTCTTTTACGAAACACATGAGTTCAAAGGACGGATTGCCGGAAGGCATATAGGCATAACAAGGCAGCAAGAAGCGGGTAAATCCTTCTGCCACTTCCTTATTGGGGAATCCCAGTTTGTACACCTTGAATTCTTTGTCGTATCCTTTAATGGTGAGGTAGCCACTTTGGTAGAGAATGGGAACGGGGTTGGTCTCCATTGTGTCAATGCTTCCCAATGAATCGGCGGTGGCTATTTCTTCCGTGAGCCGTTGCAAATTATATTTGCTGCGTTTGATTAATTCTACGAGAAAAGTCGGTGTGCCTGTTTCAAACCAATAACTTCCGAATTCCCTGCTTTTCATGGCGTTAAGCAGACTGAAAGGATTGTAGATGTCTTCCGACCGGTAGGCAAAATGGTATCCGTCATACCAATCTTTCAGTTGGCGACAAGTTTCCGTATAGGTCAGTGCGTTGTTGTCGGCCAATAGCTGGATGTCTTCTGCAAAGACTTCCGATAATTCCTTTTCTGTGATTCCGCATAGATTGTTGTACATGGACTGTAAGGAAATGTCTTCCAGGTTGTTCAGGTCGCTGAATACACTGACCTTACTGAATTTGGTCACACCTGTCAGCAGAGCGAACCGGAGGTACTTGTCGCAGGTCTTCAATACTCCGTAGAAAGCTTTCAGTGTGTTGCGGTAATTGCGGAGAAGAGTCTCGTTACCGATGGCCTGCAACATCGGTTTGTCGTATTCATCGACTAATACGACCACATTCTTTCCGGTGGTACGGCTGATTTTTTCTATCAGGTAGGCAAAACGTTCTTCCGGTGCCCGATTCTTTTTCTCATCTCCATAGATTATTTCCCAACTTTCCAGATGTTGGTTGAGTATGGCATAAAGAGAAGCTTCATCCTCGTATCTCCGTGCATTCAGGTCGAGATGCAATACGGGATAAGCTGTCCATTCCTTTTCCTTTTGTTCCATGAAAAGGCCTTTAAACAGCTCTTTTTTGCCTGAAAAATAGGCATCAAGCGTGGAGAGGAGCAGACTCTTTCCGAAGCGTCGGGGACGGCTCAGAAAGTAGTATTTACCACTGCTTACCAGTTGGTAAATCAATGCCGTCTTGTCCACATAGCAGTAGCCGTTTTTACGTATCTCTTCAAAACTTTGTATGCCTACCGGATAAATCTTGCTCATACTCTTAGGATTGTTGGTTCAGGTAATGCAAATATAAGTTTTTTCTTTCTTAATTCTTATATGAAATGTATCCGCTGTGAAGTTTCTAGAAGTGTATCCTGTTTAAAGAATGTATAAAAAACTGTCCTTGTGTTTAAATATAATAAAAGACGAGTCCTTTCATAGTGGTAAACTTTCGATTCTGAGTTTTCCTAAAAATGCGAATCTATCAATTACATTGGGACATGGACATCAATACAAAAATATTCAGAGAGCATTTCCTTCAATATTACCGTCCGCTTTGTCTGTTCGCACTTCATTACCTGAAAGATATTGATGATGCGGAAGATACGGTACAGGACTGTTTCATGGAACTGTGGAGGCGGAAAAACAGGGGAGTGGATACAAGTGGCCTTAAATCGTACCTGTATGCCATGGTGAGGAACCGATGCATAGACATTTTGAAGAAAGATTCATTGATTGACAGCAACTTGCAGCCTTCCGACCTTGAAGAAATCCTTTCGGACGAAGAATGTGAAGAATGGGCTTACGATGAGGCTCGTATATGGACGGCCATAGACTCTTTGCCGGAAAAGTGCAGGGAAGTGTTTCTGCTGGCCAAGAAAGAGGGGTTGAAATACGAGGAAATAGCCGTCAGAATGGGTATCTCTGTCCATACGGTGAAGAACCAGATGAGCAAGGCAATTAAAACCGTGAAGGCAGGAGTGAAAAAGGTGTATCTGTTCTTTTTCGGATAATTTTTTTGTTTCCGGCATAGGATTTTCTGCCGGACATTCAGTCTTAGCTAAAAACACATTTTCTTATGAAAGATAAAGAAGAAAGAAAACTCCAGTTTGTCCTTCGGTATTACACATACGGGAAACTGGATACCCGGAAGGCCTTGCGAAAAATGATGGGTGAGGGACAATCCCATCCGTCCGGAAGGCGCTGGCTGTATTTTTCGGGTATAGCCGCGGCGATATTCCTTTGTATCGTGGGGTATCATATCCTGTGGAATGGAAAGGAACCTCATACCGTGTGTCTCACGGCAGAGACTGGAGTGACCCGGTATTTTTTGCCGGACAGTACACTGCTCATTCTTTCCCAAGGGGCCACAGTGTCATACGATGCGGATACATACGGAAAAGAATGCCGGGCGGTGAGCCTGTCCGGGAAGGTGTATTTTTCCGTCCGCAGGAATGTGCATGCTCCTTTCCTGGCCACAAGCAACTATGCGCAGGTGAAAGTGTTGGGTACCGAGTTTGAAGTGGACGAATCCAGACAGGACACGGCTACCCGTGTGTATGTAAAATCCGGTAAGGTGGTGTTCAAGGCCCGATACGGCAAAGACGGGATTATCCTCACGAAAGACATGTGCGGCATGCTGGCCCATGGCGACGAAATGCCAGTGGTGAGCCGTCCGGCTTTTCCCAACCCGTCGGCATGGGCAACGGGTAAATTCATTTACCGGAACACTCCGATTGAGGAGGTCCTCAAAGAACTTTCCCTTTATTATGGCACACCCCTGTATTCGTCGGCACATTACCGGACGATTACCGGAGAGTTCAAGACGGATAACCTGGAGGAAATCATCGCGTTGATTGAAAAGACACTGGATATAAAAATCACAAAGAAAAGCAGATGAAGACAAGCATCCTACCCTTATTTTTTCTGGCTTCTTTGATGAATGCCTTATCCCTGTATGCACAGCATCGGGTCACAATTGAAGACCTGATGGAACAGGTGAAACAAGTATATCCGGTCAGCTTTGTGTACGATGCTTCTATCAAGCTCGACATTCCTTATGTTGGTAAGCATCTCGATATGAACAGTCTGGAAAGTGCCCTTTCCACCCTGTTCGAGCATACAGGTATCCGATGGGAGATGAACGGCGAGTATGTGATACTTAAAAAACTGTCTTCCTATACGTTAAGCGGATACGTCTATCAGGAAAACGGAGAGACGGTTATCAATGCTACCGTGTGGGACATCACCTCTCATACAGGAACACTGACCAACGAGCACGGTTTTTACAGCCTGACCTTGAGTGAAGGAACCCACAAAATCCGATTCTCGCACATCGGCAGCGGAGAACTACTGGAAGAGATTACGTTGAAGGGAAATAAAACAAAAAATATTTGGCTGAAATCGGATTACCAAATTGAGGAGGTGGTCGTGACCGCCGATTTGAATTCTCCTTTATACACCACCCAGACAGGGAAGGTGTCGCTTACGGCAAAGGATTTTGTGAACGGAAACAACTTTATGAGTTCGCCCGATGTGGTGAAGAAACTTCAAAGTCTCTCGGGAGTGGCCAGCGGGACGGAACTTATCTCCGGGTTGTACGTGCATGGCGGCAATAACGATGAAAACCTGTTTCTGCTGGATGGTACTCCCTTGTATCAGGTGAACCATGCCGGAGGACTGTTTTCTGCATTCAATACGGACATTATCAAGAATATAGATTTCTATAAGAGTGGCTTCCCGGCCCGCTACGGCGGACGGCTTTCTTCGGTGGTCGATGTACGTACCAATGACGGAAACCTGAAGAAGTATCGGGGCAGTTTCACGCTGGGACTACTGGAAGGAAGAATACAGTTTGAAGGACCGATTGTGAAGAACCGTACTTCGTTCAATGTGGCCCTGCGCCGTACGTGGATGGACTTGCTCACGGCTCCGGCTCTTGCCATCATAAACTCCAGTCGTCGGAACAAGCAGAATCTGCGGTATGCGTTTCATGACTTCAATGCAAAGGTAACCCATATCTTTTCGGAAAAAAGTCGTGCGGATATCAGCCTTTATTCGGGAAATGACCTTTTCAAGTTCAGGCATAAAGAATACCTGTTTGACCCGGAGCCGACCAATGTAGACAAGTTCAGTCTGCAATGGGGAAACTTCACCGCATCCGTCAACTGGAAATACATTTTCTCGCACAAGATGTTTGCCAATATTACAGGGGTTTATACCCATAATCGGGCGAACTTCAATTACCTGAGTGAAGAGCGGTTGGGATATATTGAAGGAACGAAGGGAGCCATCGTAAAAGAGCAGCGCAATCGTTCCACTATCCATGATTTCGGCTACCGGATGGAGTTTGACTATCGTCCGAATGTGTGGAATCACATCCGTTTCGGATCCAACTATATGCACCATCTTTTTGTGCCCCAGAATTATTATTCCAAGTACGACGATGCTTCTCCAAACGCGCTGACCGACCAAATCATCAGCCGGTACAGGAGCAATGAATTCACGCTTTATGCAGAAGATGACCTGTCGGTAGGTAAACACGTGAAGCTGAATGGAGGGGTACATTACACATTGTTTGGCATATCGGGTACGAAATATCATTCGATAGAGCCGCGTGCGGCAATCCACCTCAGGTTGTGCGACAAGGCCAGTCTGAAGGTTTCGTACACGGAGATGAGCCAGTTCATGCACCAGCTTTCGGCCACTTACCTGAACCTGCCCACCGACTATTGGGTGCCTTCCACCGCACTTATTACGCCGATGAAATCGCGGCAATATGCCGCAGGAGTCTACGGCAAACTGCCGTATGGCATTCGGTGGAACTTGGAGGGATTTTATAAGACCCTGGACAACCTGATAGAATATGACGGCAGCAGTGGCGTGCTTAACCCTACGGCGGACCGGTGGGAGAATGAGGTGAGAACCGGAAAAGGAAAAGCTTACGGAATGGAGACCGATGTCAGTTACAGCAATGGGAAGACCTCGGTCGATGCTTCCTACACCTTGTCGTGGAGCAAGCGGTATTTCCCGGACTTCTATCCTGCATGGTATCCCGATAAGTTCGACAACCGACATAAATTTTCGGTCTCTATCTCGCATAAGTTCAATGACCGGATCGATGCATACGCCTCGTGGAACTATCGAAGTGGGAATCGCATCACCCTTCCGTCGCAGCAGGTGGATGCTCCTGTCATACCGGGAGTAGAAAAAACGAATGAAGAGATGCTGGTGTACGAGATGCCCAACAATGTCTCCCTTCCAGCCTATCACAGGTTGGATGTAGGGATTAACTTCCGCAAAACCACGAAAAGAGGTTTCGAGCGCATCTGGAATGTCAGTCTGTATAATGCGTATTGCCGGATGAACCCGCTTTATGCCACCGTACAGCAAAATCCGGACGGTACGTTTGTGGGGAAAGCCCACGGGGTATTTCCTGTCATACCGTCCTTCAGTTATACACTTAAATTTTAAATTCGTATGAGATACAGAATGTGGTTGATTCTCTTAGGAGTCTTTATATGCCAGTCGTGTACGCACGACTTCAGTTTGAAAGAGATGGATGCCGAGAGCAAGGTCGTGCTTTTCTGCATGCCTTTTACGGGGAGTGACACGACCTTGATACAGGTGGCCCGGAGCCGGGTGATTCATGGCCAGGAGGCGAGTACAGACGGCCAGCCTACGCTGGTGTTCAAGCTGAACGGAGAGGAGAAGGCGATAAAATACACGGAAACAGCTACCGGTTTGCTTCCGGCTCAGTCGTATTATGTGTTGGGCAGGCTGAAAGAAGATGACCGTATCGAGATGGAAGTCTCTTATCCCGATTTGCCGCTCGCCAAGGCACAAACGGTGATACCGAAGGCCTTTCCATTGGAGAAACTGGAGGTGGTGCTGACAGACGGCAATTATGGCTGGAGCATACAGTTTCGCGTCTCTTTCACTGATACGGCCGATACGGAGGATTATTATGGGATGAGGGTCCTTAAAAAGAAAAAAACGGTGTATGCGAGCCCCGAAATGCGGGATACCATACAGTATATGCCTGTAGACCTTGATTTGGAAAAGGAACCGTTGCTTTCGGAAAAGACCGGATTCGATGCTATTTTTGATATTTCGAAAGAGTATTACCGTTATCTATATTGTTGGGATGACAGCAAGATAGACGGGAAGAGTTATACGCTGAAGGTAGGTACATATTACGATCTCGGTTATGAAGATGAAGAGCAAAAGGAAACCATCGCCTATAAAATCTATTTGTACAAGCTGTCGAAAGAAATGTACACTTACTTAGAGGCGCTCAATCGTATCCAAAACAATGATTTGGGAAAATATGGGTTGGCTCCCATCCGCAGCCATTATACCAATGTGGAGAACGGCATCGGGCTTTTAGGAGGATGTAATGTGTACGAAAGCGATTGGATAAGCTCTCCGAAAGAAAAAGAATGATAATTGATTTAAAATCATAAGATTATGAAGACAAGACTTTTACTTACGTTGGCAATATGTGTGTCGTTGTTTGCTTCGGTGCAGGCACAGGAATTCAGGTACGGACTTTCAGGAGGATATAATTATCACTCCACCAAGGAAAACATGCCTAAATCCGGTTTTCATGCCGGATTGAAAGGGGAATATGCCTTCCGTGAGGCGGCGAAAGGGTTGTATGTGAATATGGGACTTATGTTTTCTTCCTACGGCTGGAAAAGCCCTTATTATTATGTGATGAACGAAAATACTTACGAATATGAAAGTACGCCTTACTATCTTCATCTTCCCATTCACATAGGTTATAAACTGCAGGTCGGGAAGAATGTCAGTCTGTTTCTGGATGCCGGCCCTCACTTCAATGTCGGTCTGTTCGGTCAAATGAAGCAGATAAGCAGCAATTTGGGAGAGCCGGAAGTCGTCAAGACAGTTTCCTCTAATGTATTTAAGGACGGAACGATGCCCCGCTTCGACTGGGGAGTGGGCTTTCGTGCCGGAGTGGAGATAGCCCGCCAGGTACAGATAGCCATAGGATACGACTGGGGCATGACGAAGACTTATCAGCATAATCCGGACACCAAGTTCAGGACGTTCGTGGCTTCGTTGACGTATTATTTTTAGTGAGAATGAAAATAATCACATACTGTTTCCACACCGGACGGACAATGGATAACCAAAGTGCGGCGGAATGTGAAATGTGGCGACTAAATATGGGCAATCAGTAGAAAACCTGGTAAAATAGATACTTTCTAATCATCTGTCTTACAATTTAATTCTTATATTTGTATTGTATTCACCAACATAGTTAGCAGTATGAGCATCAGAATATATTTAATTACAGTGTTATGTTGCATCACAGTCAGTGTATATGCTCAGGAAAACGTCTCCGAACTGAAGAAAGATAGTCTGAAGACAATATCGAATGAATATGTAGGGAGTGAAAATCCGACGGTGAAACCATTCGCTGTAAAAGAAGAGATACCGGACATAAAGCCGGAAACGGATATTCCTCAAATGGAGATTCAGGAAATAAGGCTCCGCCGTCCATTTTATATGCCTTACTACACAAATCCTTCTCCGATGTTTTACGGCGATTACAGCACAAATGGGAAGATTGCTCCGAATCTGTACGGCTATGGTTCACAATCTATATTACCCGGAATTGGAAGAATCAACGAAGCCTCACTGATGTACCGGTATGATATAAATGACTTTTGGGAAATTCAGGGAGGAGTGAATGCTACAAAGTATAATTTCCCATTCAGTACAGGTCAGGCTTTCGGTGCGGCAGGAGCCCTCATCTACAGACCAACCGACAAACTGAGCTTCAGAGCCTTTGGCTCATACGCTCCCACAAGTGCCTACGGGTTTTACATGAACCGTTACGGGGGGACTATCGGCTATGAGTTCAATGATCGTTGGGGAGTGGAAATGGGCGTTGAAAGAATATACGACCCTATGAGAAAAAGTTGGGATACCCGTCCTATAGCAATACCTTACTATAAGTTCAATAAGACCAAGATAGGTCTGGATGTGGGAGGTATTCTGTATGAAATAGTAAGAAGCGTTAAATTTAAAAACCAAGGGGGCAATCCTACCATCATGCCGGGACGATAACTTTCCACGCTTTGAGATGTTTTTTAATCATTTGAACGGTCTTTTGAATTCTAACTTTTATTCTAAAGTCTAAAAATATGGAATAAGATTATAAGACCAATTTTTAAGAAAGATAAAAAGTAAGCTTGTATTCTTTTTATTCCAGAATAAACATATAAATTAGACACCGAATCACCCATAAAAGGATTACAGATGAATTTGTATAATATGAGACTTAAACTGATTGTTCTACTGATTTGCAGCATCATGCAGGTGGGCTGTGCATCCCTTTTGGGAGTGCAAAACAGTAAGTTCACTTCCGAAAAGATTGAAATTGGAATGAGTAAAAAGGATTTTTTGGCACTTGTTGGTGAACCCTACGCGAAGGAAATGACAATGGATATACATAACCGTCCCCTTGAACGGTTGCTGTATCAGGAAAGTCTTTACGACCGGGAATGGTACACTTTGACTACGGCATTTACTTTTCAGGATGGAAAACTGGTGAGTCAGGAAGTGATAAACAAAGAATATGTAGACAGAAAGACTCATTGATAAACCTTGACAATGCGATGAAGAACGTAATTCTTCTCTTTGTTGTATGTCTCGTTTGAAACCTACAGGAAGAAACTGGAAGAAGGGAAAGAGATGGAAATTTTTTTGGCTCCCCGAGATATAAAAATCAAAGAAGTGGTGATAAAACACCTAGTTCGTTAGCAGGGGATACGATAAAGTAACGTGAGTTCGAGAAGGACATCAAACTCACGTTATTTCATATTGCTCTGTTACTCTGTATTTATATTCTTTATTGTTTTCTGCTCGTCATGCACCTGCAAAGCGCTTGGTACGCCTAAAGTTAAACTGTTCGGATTGAGAAATCTCCATTTGATTATACGGTCAATCCAACACGCCTTCCGGTATAGATGCTGTGCTAACTAGTCCTGTTATTTCATATTCTGTATCAGGAACAGTCATTACCATTTTCATATCTATGGGGGAAGGTGATTTTGTCTGGGAGTTATCCGTAAGTTCCTTCCAATCTATGCCTAAATAGTTTTGAACGGCTTGTAGTGCGTATGAAGAACTTGCATTTTCACCCCATAATTCGATTTGAAAATCATGGGCCGTTGTGGCAGTACTGGAATCAGTCAAGTTCCCATCCTCATTGGAAGGATATGTTAAACGTAAATTAGGAATGTAATATAATTGTGACGATGGATCTGTATCTGAGTCAATAGTAACAAAGAACTCATAACTGCCTTTAACCAGTGGCTGGTTGTATAACTGTCCATGTATATTGTCTTTAACAAAGAGATAGTAATCACGTGCTTGATTGTTTACTAAAAAAAGTACCATACCAGTTTTCAGTATCGGATGATTGCTCTCAGCAATGGCGTATGCCAGGTAGCAATCCGTCACTTTCACTTCTACTGTCTTCATATCACCTGTTACATTGTCCGTCACGTTGAGTGTGGTCTTTCCTTTCTGTTTACCTTCGATAAAAATATAGGTGTTTGCTCCTTCGTTTTGAATTATCTTGGCTTCTACCATAGTTTCATCTGCTGCGGAAACACTGAAGTCTCCACTCCCGTTTGTAATAGGAATCTGGGTGCCAACGTATTTTAATCTTACTTCATAAGAAGTTTTATTAAGGTTGAATGGAATCACGTTATTCGTGTTTTCGTTACCAGCGTCGCTGCATCCTGTAAGACCGCATACTGACAGGAGCAATATTCCTAATAGAAATCTTGTTTTCATTTTCATGATATAGTTTTGTATTTATTTTTCTATTGTTACCTTTTCGTATTTTATGCTATTCGCACATTCCTTCGAAATGATATGTGATTTTAGGCAAATTGGAGCACTCACGTGAACCGTGCCGTGATAAGTACCTTTCATGTCAAATAGCACTTGTTGTATCTCTTCTTTAGAAAATTCCTCCTCTTTATTACAACTGATAAAGGTAAATGTAAACAGGAACAGCATCAATATTCCAAATAGATTCTTTGTTTTCATGTTACTTTTTTGGGGTCCCGTTTTTATGTGTTTTCTCGTAACTTTAATACTTATATCTTCGCATCTAAATTATTTATTTTATTTTGGAATACCAAATGTTTTCATCCATATTGTAAGCGTATATATTTTATATTCAGACATACAGGAATACGTCCGGATAAACTGTTATTTATCCACTTTCTATTTGCCTTGCTACAGAGCAACGGTAAGTTTGTCAGACAATTTAAATCATACGGTTAATGAAAAGTAAAATCAAGGTTGACCGGAAAGTGCTTCGGTAGAGAGAAACCATTTTATGGTCAATTATATTTGCGAGAAATGCAGAAAGAAATTTGGACGGAGTGGAAAGGTTTTCTTCGGAACTCTCTGATATTTTCTGTAAAATACTCTGATAATTTCTCTGTTTTACAGTGTGGGATTTGTGTACCACACTGTGAAATATATATCCCGCACTGTGGTTTTTGTATCCCACAGTGTGAAACAGAGAATTTCTCCTGAGGTTTTCTTTTTTATATAGGGACGAATAAAAGAATTGTTACTGTCAAATCATTCATAAATAATATCTTGCTGGAGGGTGCTTCTCAAATATAATCTTTATCTTTGCGACTTAATCGGACATTTGTCCGGAAAGGAAAAAGAATATGATAAAATTGACAGATATGAAGACTAGACTATTGATGTTGTTTGTCCTGTTGGGAAGCCTGTGGGCAGGCAGCTTGCATGCGCAGGCGCGTTATCCTAAACGGGAGTTCCGCGGAGCATGGATACAGTGTGTGAACGGACAGTTCCAGGGAATGCCTACGGAGAAGATGAAAAAAATGTTGGTAAGCCAGCTGGACAATTTGCAGAAAGCGGGTATCAATGCCATCATTTTCCAGGTGAGAGCGGAAGCGGATGCATTGTATAAATCGCCATACGAACCGTGGAGTCGTTTTTTGACGGGCGTACAGGGAAAAGCGCCTTCTCCCATGTGGGACCCGTTGCAGTTTATGATTGAGGAATGTCACAAGCGGAACATGGAGTTGCATGCGTGGATCAATCCGTATCGGGCCAAGACGAAAGGAACGGGGGCGTTGTCGCCGATGCATCCTTATAACCAGCATCCGGAATGGTTCGTGCAGTATGCCGGACAGTTGTATTTCGACCCGGGATTGCCGGAATCCAGAAAATATATCTGCAAGATTGTGCGCGACATTGTGAGCCGTTACGATGTGGATGCCATTCACATGGACGACTATTTCTATCCGTACCCGAATCCGGGAGAGGATTTTCCGGACAATATCAGTTTTGCGGCGTATGGCCGTGGATTTACCCGTCGGGCCGACTGGCGCCGGGACAATGTGAACGTGCTGATTAAGGAGATTCACGAGACGGTACGCGAATGTAAGCCGTGGGTGAAGTTCGGGGTATCTCCGTTTGGTATTTACCGCAACCGGAAAAACGACCCGAACGGAAGTGAGACCAACGGGTTGCAGAACTACGATGACTTGTATGCCGATGTGCTGTTGTGGGTGAACAATGGTTGGGTGGACTACAATATTCCGCAGATTTACTGGGAAATTGGTCATCCGGCTGCCGATTATGAGACGTTGATTCGCTGGTGGGCACGTCATGCGGCTGCTCGTCCGTTGTATATTGGTCAGGATGTGGTGCGTACGGTATCTAAGGCAGATTTGATGAACCCGAACCAGAGCCAGATTCCTGCCAAGTACAATTTGCAGCGTTCCTTGCCGACCGTACAGGGAAGTTGCCAGTGGTATGCGGCTGCCGTGGTGGAAAACAAGGGTCATTACCGGGATATGCTGGTGAAGGAATACCATAAGTATCCGGCATTGCTTCCTGCCTCTCCGTTCATGGACGACAAGGCTCCCGGAAAGGTGCGCAAACTGAAACCGGTGTGGACAGCAGACGGTTACATTCTGTTCTGGACCGCACCGAAAGCCAAGACGGAGATGGACAAGGCTTATCATTATGTGGTGTATCGCTTCGATAAGAAGGAAAAGGTGAATTTGAACGATCCGTCTCACATTGTAGCCATCACACACGATGAATATTATAAGTTGCCGTATGAAGACGGCAAGACGAAGTACCGTTACGTGGTGACTGCACTCGACCGTCTGCACAATGAATCGAAATCGGTATCGAAAAAAATAAAGTTGTAAAGAGGGAACCTAAAGGTAAAAGTGTTCCTTTTTGTTTATTTTCTGGTCTTTTTTTAGTGAAAATGAACAAAAAGGAACATTTATTTTTTATAAATGGAAAGGTTTAGAGTTTTGTGAATGGAAACATAGCCGAAAGGTGGGTCTCCGTGTTTCTCTTTATTAATGAAATTGTTTCGGAGGGGACAGAAACTTAATTTAATATTTATTGACTATGAAGAAGACATTATTAACTTTGTTATTGGGATTGCTGGCTGTAACAGGTTATTCACAGGCTAGATTTGACATCCATGGAGGTATGTCAATGGCAAACATCACTAACAGTGAGGCTGATATGAAAGTGGGTTATACGGTTGGATTGGGTATGGATTATGCCATTAATGACATGTGGTCTTTCCAGTCTGGATTGAACTTTACCAGCAAAGGCTGTAAGGAGAGTGAGGAAGGGGTCGATGTAAAGATGAATCCGGTATATTTGGATATCCCTTTGCTGGCAGCAGTAAAAATGAATATAACAGAAAGTAATCGTTTCGTGATTAACTTTGGTCCGTATGTAGGCTTTGGATTGGGTGGAAAAATGACTGTTGAAACTAATGGGGCAGAAGTAGGCACCAAGTTGTTTAAGAAGGTGGGTAACAGTGATGAGGCCATGATGAACCGCTGTGCTGTGGGTTTGCAATATGGTATCGGGTTTGAACTGGACGACCATTATTTGATTAACCTGACCGGACAGTATGGATTTACCAATATGATTAAAGACAGTTTTGTAAATGAAAATAACAAGAACCTGGCTTTCTTGTTGACGGTAGGATACCGGTTCTGATTGCAGATGAATCTGTTGGAGATAAAAGGAATCTATTTGTGATTATATAAGAAATCCTCCTGTGTTTAGCTTTAGTTTGTCTTGCATTCTATGGCTAAAGGCAGGAGGATTTTTATTTTCGTAATTTTAGTCTGAGACTTTTTTTCTGTTTATTATTTGATGTTCTTTCGGATTTTGGTCAGGTAAGCATGCATGCCTTCCGCGTCTTTCCGGCTGATGATGTCCAGCAGTTCGTTCAGTTCCGTACGGATACCTTCCACTTGTGCCGGCGTGCGGGGATTGAACAGGATTTCCTGCAAGAGGAAATCGTCTTCGCTCAGCACGCCTTGGGCGATGGCCATGTGGCGCTTGAAGGTGGTACCCGGAGCATCCTGGTGTTTCATGACGGCCGCAAACACGAAGGTCGATACGAACGGGATGGACAAGGAGTAGGCCACGGTTTCGTCGTGTTCGTCGAACGTGTATTCAAAGATGTTCAGCTTCAGACGCTGGTAGAGGTCTTTGAAGAAAATCTTGCCCAAATGGTCGCCTTCCTTGATGATGATGGCGTTTTCGGTGCTCAGTTTGTCGAGGTTGGCAAACGTGGGACCGAACATCGGGTGGGTGGACACGTAACGGAAACCGCAGTGCTCGTAAAACTCTTTCAGCCCGGTTTTCACGGAGGCAATGTCGCTGATGATGCAGTCTTTAGGCAGGAGCGGAAGCACCTGGTTGAACGCATCGAGGGTATATTTCACCGTGGCGGCATTGATGACCAGTTCTGGCTGGAATTCCTTGATTTCATCCGGTTGGGTAAAACGGTAGCAGTTGTACATGAAACGCAGGCGCTGGGGATTTACATCGTACACGGCTACTTCATGTTCAAAACTCAATACATCGGTAAAGAAGGAGCCCATTTTTCCGGCTCCTAAAATCAATATCTTCATTTCTCGCTCCCGTGCTTACTTGTTGATGATTTCCATTTGCTGACGGACACTTTCTTCGTGAATCAGCTCGAACACTTGCTTGATGAAGTCGGGGTCCATTCCGCAGAGTGAGCCTTGTGCGCCTCGCTTGTCCAGAATCTCGTTGTAACGTCCGGTCTGCAGGATGGTCATGTTGTGTTCCTTCTTGAAGGTTCCGATTTCGCGACATACCCGCATACGTTTGGCCAATATGTCCATCAGTTCGTTGTCACATTCATCAATCTGGCGGCGCAGCTCGTTCAGGTTTTCTGTGGTCTGGTGTTCTGAACGGATGACGAGCAGGTTCAGGATGTAGTCGAGGATATCAGGTGTTACCTGCTGGGCGGCATCGCTCCATGCACATTCCGGATTGCAGTGTGATTCGATGATGAGTCCGTCGAATCCCAGGTCCATGGCCTGCTGGCAGAGCGGAGCAATCAGTTCACGCTTTCCGCCGATGTGGCTCGGGTCGCAAAGGATAGGCAGATTTGGAATACGGCGACGCAACTCGATAGGGATGTGCCACTGTGGCAGGTTGCGGTATATCTTTTTGTCGTAGGAAGAGAATCCGCGGTGGATGGCTCCGATACGTTTCAGTCCTGCATTGTTGATGCGTTCCAGGGCGCCAATCCAGAGTTCCAGATCCGGGTTGACCGGGTTCTTCACATACACCGGAATGTCCACACCTTTCAGGGCATCGGCAATTTCTTGTACAGCAAACGGGTTGGCAGTTGTACGGGCACCAATCCATACGATGTCCACGTCGGCTTTCAGGCATTCGTATACATGTTTGGCGGTAGCGACTTCGGTAGCCACGTACATACCGGTTTCTTTTTTCACTTCTTTCAACCAGGAAAGTCCTTCCACGCCGATACCTTCAAAGCCTCCCGGTTTGGTACGGGGTTTCCAGATTCCGGCACGGAAAATCTTGATGCCTTTGTCGGCCAAGGCTCTGGCCGTAGTCATGACTTGCTCTTCAGTTTCAGCACTGCAGGGACCTGCAATGATCAGAGGGCGTTCCTGAGAAACACCTTCCAGTTCGATGGGTAATAAATCCAATTGTTCCATGGTAGTATTTGATTTTTGTAATGTTTATTTGTTCATAACTGCTTGAATGCGTTTCAGAGCTTCTTCCAGTTGGGGCTCTTTGGCACAAAGCGAAATGCGGATGTAGCGCTTTCCGTTGCTGCCGAAAATGAATCCCGGAGTGATGAAGACACGGGCTTCGTGAAGGATTTTCTCGGTCAGGTCTTCCACATCGGCGTAAGAGTCGGGGATACGACCCCACAGGAACATACCTACTTGTTCCGGGTCGAAGGTACATCCTAAGGTGTGCATGATTTCTTCGGCCAGTTTCCGGCGACGTGCATAGGTATGGATGTTAGCTTCTTCGTGCCATTCTGCACTGTTACGGTAGGCTTGAGCAGCGGCCAGCTGTAAAGGCCGGAAGGTTCCGGAGTCGATGTTGCTTTTTATCTTCAGAATCCACTGTACGAAGGTAGCATTGGTGCCCAGCATGCCCACACGCCAGCCCGGCATGTTGTGGCTCTTGCTCATGGAGTTGAACTCGATGCAACATTCCTTGGCTCCCGGAATGTTCAGGATGCTGAGAGGCTTACGGTTCAGAATGAAGCTGTAGGGGTTGTCATTCACTACCACCAGCTGGTGACGGTGGGCGAAGTCGACCAGTTTTTCGTAAAGTTCCAGCGTGGCATTGGCGCCTGTCGGCATGTTCGGATAGTTGGTCCACATGATTTTCACCCGGCTCAAATCCATCTTCTCCAGTTCGTCGAAGTCGGGTTGCCAATGATTGTCTTCCCGCAGGTTGTAGTTCACGATTTCGCTTCCCAGAATTTTGTTCAGTGAAGTGTAAGTGGGGTATCCCGGATTCGGAACCAGCACCTGGTCGCCCGGATTGACCAGTGCCAGGGTGACGTGCAGGATTCCTTCCTTGGAACCGATGAGCGGCTGGATTTCCGTAGCCGGGTCCAGGTCTACGTTGTACCATTTCTTGTACCAGTCGGCCATGGCCTTGCGCAGTTCAGGTATTCCCACAGTAGGCTGGTAGCCGTGTGCGTCCGGCTTGCGGGCATTTTCGCACAACACGTTGATGGTTTCTTCTGAAGGCGGCATGTCGGGACTTCCGATTCCCAGGCTGATGACGTTCTTTCCTTCGGCATTCATCTGTGCCACTTCTTTCAGCTTCCGGCTGAAATAATATTCGCTGACACTGCTTAACCGGTTGGCCGGCTCTATTTTATATGGTTGATTCTCCTTCTGCATATTCTCCTAAAATTTTAAGTGCTTTGGTTAATGGCATGACTGCATCAATGGATTGTTTGTATCTCAGATAATCGTTGAACAAGACGTCCACGTAGAACAGGTATTCCCATTCCCTTCCGATGATGGGCAACGATTGTATTTTGGTCAGGTTGATGTGATAGAATGAAAAGATGGACAACACCTGCGAGAGGCTTCCTTCGCTATGTGGCAATGAAAAGACGATGTTGGCTTTGTTGATTTTCGAACGGTCTTTCAGTTCGTCGGCCATCCAGGGGTCGCATACCACCAGAAAGCGGGTGAAATTGTGCTTGTTGGTCTCGATGCCTTCCTGCAGGATTTTCATGCCGTAAAGTTCGGCGGCATACTTGGAGCAGATGGCGGCATGTCCTTTCAGACCCTTTTCCTTGATGTCGCGTGCGCTGCCTGCGGTATCTTCCGTTTCCACTACTTTCAGCTGCGGGTGATGCTGCAGGAAATCCCGGCATTGTGCCAGTGCCACCGGATGGGAGTTGACTTCGGTCAGTGTGCTCCAGTCTTCTCCGGGCAGGCACATGATGCTGTGGCTGATGCGTAGTTTGTGTTCTCCGATAATCGTTGCCCCGCTGTCTCTGAGCAACTCGTAATTGTGAAGGAGGCTTCCGGCAATCGTATTTTCAATGGCAATCATTCCGATGACGCTGCTGTCTTTCCGAAGGGTGTCGAACACGTCTTCGAACGTATTACAGCAAATCAGTTCGATTTCCTCGTCCTTGAAAAACTTATGGGCTGCGATGTCATGGTACGAGCCCGGAACTCCTTGTATGGCTATCTTTTTCATCTTGTGTAACTATAACTATAAAAAAAGTCCCGCTCCATGGAAGCGGGACTTTGTATTATCATTTCAATTTAATTTTTTCTTACCGTATGCATGCAAACTCCCGCTTCACTTCATTGCTAAAGTAAAAGAAATAAAAGTAAAAGAAGAAGTAAGATGCAAATGTTCTCATATTCTTGTTATTTTGTTGTTATTTCTGCTGCAAAAGTAATACTTTTCTTTAAAAAACAAATATTACATCAAATTTTTTCTACTCATTTTTAAAAAATACGTTCTTAATGCCGGATGTGAAGGTATTTTCTTACCTTTGTTGTATAGAGATATTTCATATATAAAACAGCCAAACAGATAAAAGACATGAACTATAATTTTGATGAAGTGATAGACCGTCGGGGCACTTCCTGCGAGAAAGTAGACGGTATGGTGAATGTGTGGGGACGTTCGGATTTGATTCCCATGTGGGTGGCCGATATGGATTTTGCCACTCCTCCGTTTATTCTGGATGCCATCCGTGAGCGTTGTGCACATCCGGTGCTGGGGTATACGTTCCGTCCGGACAGTTATTATCAGGCCATTATCGGCTGGGTGAAGAAGCGTTATGGCATGACGGTGCAGAAGGAAGAGATTAATTTTGTACCCGGCATTGTGCCCGGACTGGGAATGGCCATCAACTGTTTCACGGAGCCGGGAGATAAAATCATGATTATGCCGCCAGTGTATCATCCTTTTGCCTGGCTGGTGACGCGCAACAACCGCCGGCTGGTGGAGTGTCCGCTGAAAGAGGTGGACGGACATTACCGCATGGACTTGGATTTGATTCGTCGTTCCATTAAAGGCATACGGGTATTGATTCTCTGTAATCCTCACAATCCGGGTGGAGTCGTATGGAAAAAAGAAGAATTGCAGGAGCTGGCCGAAATTTGTGCCGACGACAACGTGATTGTGTTCTCGGACGAGATTCATGCCGACTTGACCTTGCCTCCTTTCCATCATACGCCGTTTGCCATGGTTTCGGAAAAGGCACGCAATAACTCTGTCACCTTTATGGCGCCCAGCAAGACGTTCAACATGCCGGGAGTGGCTGCTTCGCACACCTTTATACATAATGAGGTGCTCCGGGAACGCTTCGTGAATTATCTGGATGCCGGCGAACTGAATGCGGGTCATGTGTTTGCCTGGCCTGCCGTGACGGCTGCTTACACCGAAGGGGAGGAGTGGCTGGCGCAGTGTCTGGCCTATATTCAGGGAAATATTGATTATGTGGCAGATTATGTCGGGACTCATATACCTAAGATGAAGGTGATGCGTCCGCAGGCTTCTTACCTGATTTGGTTGGACTGCCGGGAACTGGGACTTTCGCACGAGGACTTGAATGCTTTCTTTGTGGACAAGGCCGGACTGGCATTGAACGACGGAGAAATGTTTGGGAAGGAAGGGGCTGGTTTTATGCGGATGAATGTGGGCTGTCCGCGAATTACCCTCGAAAAAGCTTTGCAGCAATTGAAAGCGGCTTACGACACGCTTTGATTAAAAGACATATAAAAGAAACGGCTGCGGAAATCTTTTTGAAAGCGCATTCCACAGCCGTTTTTTTCTTAATTTATTAAGGGCGTGAATCAATAAATCCCCGTCTGCAAGTTGTTCTTTTCAAAATTATCGAAATGACCGGAAATCAGATTCTCTTTTTCAGGAGCCAGTTCGATGGCTTTTTTCATGTCTTCTGTGGCTCCGTCCTTATCTCCCATCAGCAGACGTACCCGTCCTCTTTCCTGATACAGCTGAGCGTCCTGCGGTATCAATTCGATGGCCTCCTGATAGTTCTCCAAGGCTTGGTCCAGTTTCTTCTCTTCTGTCAGCAAGCTTCCTTTCAACAAGTAAGCCTTCACGTTAAATGGGTTCAGTGAAATCACTTGGTCCAGGCACCCTTCACCTTCTTCCGTTTGCCCGAGCTGAATGTGAATGGTGGCTTTCAGCAGAAGGGCTTCTTCCTCCTCCGGATTGAGTTTCAACACCTGTTCCAAGTCGTCTAAGGCGTCTTTTGCCTGACGCATTTCCCACAAAACCTCCGCACGGAGCAGGTAGGCCTCCGTATAACTTTCATTTTGGGCGAGGGCTTTGGTCAGCATCACGATGGCTTGCAATCCGTTTTTCATGCCGTGAGCCGCTTTCCCGGCCAAGTAGTAGGCCTGTGCGTTTTTATCATCTGCGGCGATGGCTTTCTGGCAGGCTTTTTCCATGCTGTCGTAATCTTCTTGCAGGAAGCATACGCTGGCCAGTGACAGCAAGGCCGGCACATTGGTTTCATCCTTTGCCACGAGCCGGTCGAGGGTGATGCGTGCATCGTCTGTCCGGTTGGCCTGAAGGTAGGCGCTGGCCAGCAGTCCCAGTGTTTCGTTTTCGTCGTTGAGTGCTACCGCCTCTTCAAAACATTTGATGGCGTAGTCCAGTTTTCCCATGTTGCGGGCACGGATGCCGTCGTATTTCAGAATGTCAAAATTTTTCTTGTCTTGCTTTTCCTGTTCGTTTTCATCGGATTGGCTTTTTCCGAATAAAGATGATAATAATCCCATGTATAGTCGATTTAATGTTTTTTCTGTGACAAAGATAGGCAGAAAAAGAAAGAAATTTGTATGTTTGCACCGTATTTTGTTTAAAAGATGAAACTATGAAGAGGCTAATGTTTTTGGTCGCAGCTATTTTAGGCTGTCATTCTATGCAAGCACAATATTTCTGTACGACGGAAGGAACAGAATTGCATTATGTGAATTATGATGAGATTGGTCAGAGTACTTCCGACGAAACGATGACGGTGAGCAAGGTGGTAAAGGCAGACGGGAAGGTACAGGCTTCTTATTACGATAAGATTGTGACCACAAAGGCAAAGAACAATACCAGCTATACATTGTTCAACTGGAGCTACGATGGAGCGAACACGGTTTGTACGGAAGACTTGATGTACGGTCCGTATGTGGATTCTGATTCCGATCCTGATAAGTATAATGAAGCTGCTCGCTTGGGCTTGCTGGAGAAGCTCAAATTCAAAGGCGACAATTCGTTTACCATTAAGGATGGTGCCAAGGGAGGAGAGAGTATTCCTGACCGGTCCTATCAGTGGGTTCGCAACATGCTGAAGAATGATGTAAACATTTCCGGTGCGGCTTATATGGGTAACGAAACCATCAGTACCACTGCCGGAAAGTTCAATTGCGTGAAGATTTCTTATCTGCAGCGTACGAAAATCGTATTGAAGACCACTACACTGCGTATTACGGAGTGGTATGCAGAAGGAGTGGGACTGGTAAAGTCGGAGGCATACGATACGAAAGGAAAACTGGACAGCAAGACGTTGCTGGTTAAGATTGTAAAGAAATAATTGGGCCGATCATACCATACAAAGAGGCTGTTTCACTATTATAAGTGGAACAGTCTTTTTGTTTTGTAGGGTTACATGCAAGTAATCCGGGTATAAAAAGCCGTAATTTATATACGTTCATGAAGTGGAATAACACCTATTTTTGCTTCGTGAAATTGCATCTTTAATGTATAACTTGTTTAAATATCATTTTATGTATCTGGAAAAAATCAATTCACCGGCTGATGTCAAAAAGTTGTCGGTAGAAGAAATGAATGTGTTAAGCCACGAGATACGCCAGGCTCTGTTGCAGAAGCTGAGCGCACACGGAGGACATTTCGGTCCTAACTTCGGAATGGTGGAAGCTACAATTGCTTTGCATTACGTGTTCCATTCGCCGGAAGACAAGATTGTGTTCGACGTGTCACATCAAAGTTATACCCATAAAATGCTGACCGGGCGTAAGGATGCCTTCCTGCATCCGGAACAGTATGACGAGGTGTCCGGTTATTCCGAACCGATGGAAAGTGTGCACGACCATTTTGTGATGGGCCATACTTCGACTTCTGTCAGCCTGGCGGGCGGATTGGCCAAAGGAAGAGACCTGACCGGGAAAGGCGGCAATGTGATTGCGGTCATCGGAGACGGTTCGCTCAGTGGTGGAGAAGCTTTGGAAGGACTGGATTATGCGGCAGAACTGGGAACCAATTTCATCATTATAGTCAACGACAACCAGATGTCGATTGCCGAGAATCACGGAGGACTTTACCGTAATTTGCAGGAGCTGCGCGAAAGCAACGGTCAGTGTCCTTGCAATCTTTTCCGGGCCATGGGACTGGATTATCTTTATGTGAACGAAGGCAATAACGTAGAGGCGCTTATCAAAGCTTTCCAGCAAGTGAAGGACATTGACCATCCGATTGTGGTGCACATCAACACGCTGAAAGGAAAAGGATATGCTCCGGCTGAAAAGGACAAAGAGACGTACCACTGGACCATGCCGTTCAATCCAGAAACGGGAGTGGTGTTCCATTCGAGTGAAGAGCCGCAGGACTATGCCGACCTGACCGCCCGCTACTTGTTGCAGCGTATGCAGGAAGACCGCCGCATTGTGGCCATTTCAGCCGGTACGCCTACCGTGATGGGATTTACTCCCGACCGTCGGAAGGCTGCCGGGAAGCAGTTTGTGGATGTGGGTATTGCCGAAGAGCATGCCGTGGCCCTGGCTTCGGGTATTGCCAAGAATGGAGGTAAACCGTTGTTTGGGGTGTACAGTACCTTCATCCAACGTGCCTACGACCAGCTTTCGCAGGATTTGTGTATCAACCGCAATCCGGCGGTACTTCTGGTGTTCTGGGGTTCGCTCTCGGCCATGAACGATGTGACACATCTGTGCTTCTTCGATATTCCGCTGCTCAGCAATATTCCGAATCTGGTCTACCTGGCACCGACCTGCCAGGAAGAGTATATGGCCATGCTGGAATGGAGTATCCGTCAGAATGAACATCCGGTAGCTATCCGCGTGCCGGCTACGGAACTGGCTTACGGGAATCGTCCGGTGGATGCAGATTACAGTCGGTTGAACCGTTATCAGACCGTCCAGAAAGGTAATCGGGTAGCCATCCTGGGATTGGGCTCTTTCTTCGGATTGGCGGAAGAAACGGCTGACTTGCTCAAGAGTCAACATGGTATGGAAGTGACGCTGATTAACCCGCGCTACATTACGGGAGTGGATGAGGCCCTGATGGAAGAACTGAAGGCCGACCACGAGCTGGTAGTGACGCTGGAAGACGGAGTCTTGGACGGCGGATTCGGCGAGAAGATTGCCCGCTATTTCGGTTGCAGCCCGATGAAGGTGCTCAATTTCGGAGCCCGGAAGGAATTTGTAGACCGTTTCGACGTGCAGGAGTTCCTGGAGCAGAACCACCTGACCGCTCCGCAGATTGCCGCAGACATCCTGCAGCAGCTTGCCTGACGATTCTTTTTCCGTAACGATACAAACAAATGGCTCCCCCAGTGACAATGCATTTTGGGGGAGCCATTTTCTTTTTGGTTGTTCGAGTCACTTTTTATATAATTTCGATACCCTGTTCGGCACAGAGTTTCAGACTCAAGTCTTTCAGTTTGAATTTCTGGATTTTGCCGCTGCCCGTCATCGGGAACTCCTTGACGAAGAAGATGTATTTGGGAATTTTGTAGCGGGCGATTTTTCCCTGACAGAACTCCCGGACATCGAACTCGTTCATGGTGTAGCCCTCGTGCAGGATAATGAAGGCCCCTACGGCTTCTCCGTATTTCTTGGAAGGCACACCGGCCACCTGTACATCCTTGATGCCCGGCATCTTGTAGAGAAATTCTTCGATTTCACGCGGGTAGATGTTTTCACCGCCACGGATAATCATGTCCTTGATGCGGCCCGTGATGCGGTAGTTCCCGTTTTCATCCTTCACTCCCAAGTCGCCCGAATGGAGGAATCCCTTGGCATCGATAACCTCGGCCGTAGCCTCCGGGTTCTTGTAATATCCTTTCATGTTGTTGTAGCCCCGGTTGCACATCTCTCCCTGTACCCCTATCGGACATTCCTCGCCGGTTTCCGGGTCGAGCACCTTCACTTCAGTAAATTCAAAGTCGTGCCCTACGGTGTGATATCTCACTTCCGGATCATCGTCGATGCGGCTGTGCGTCATGCCCGGTGAGGTTTCCGTCAGTCCGTACACGCTGGTGACGCGCATGAACATCTTTTCTTCCACCTGTTTCATGAGTTCCACCGGACAGAGAGAGCCGGCCATGATGCCGGTGCGCAGGCTCGACAGGTCGAACAGACTGAACATCGGATGATTCAGTTCGGCAATGAACATGGTCGGTACGCCATAGAGGGCCGTACACCGTTCCTTGTGAACGGAAGCCAGGACCAGCAACGGGTCGAAACGCTCAATCATCACCTGTGTACAGCCATGTGTCAGGCAGTTCATGGTGGCCAGTACCACTCCGAAACAATGGAACAGCGGTACACAGACACACAGCTTGTCGTCGGGGGTGAATTTCATGTGTTCGCCCGTCAGAAATCCGTTGTTGGCGATGTTGTAGTGGGTCAGCATGACGCCTTTGGGGAATCCCGTAGTACCCGAGGTGTACTGCATGTTTACGGTGTCGTGGCAGTTCACCTGCTTTTTGGCTCGTGTCAGTTCCTCGTCGTCCACGTTATGTCCCAGCAGCAGAATCTCTGCCGTGTTGTACATCCCTCGGTATTTTTCCTGTCCGATGTAAATCACGTTGCGCATGTGGGGGAAGCGCTTGCTTTTCATGTGTCCCCGTTCAAAGAGTTTCAGCTCAGGCAGCATGGTGTAGGTCATTTCCACGAAGTTGCTGTCCTTTTCCCCGTCGACGATACACAGTGTATGCATGTCGGAGTTCTCACAAAGATACTCCAGTTCCGCCTGCTTGTAGTTCGTGTTGACGGTGACCGCTACGGCCCCGATTTTGGCACAGGCATACAGAAAAGTCAGCCAGTCGGGTACGTTGCGGGCCCAGATACCCACGTGCGTGCCTTTTTGCACTCCGATGGCCAGCAAGCCTTTGGCCATACGGTCCACCCGTTCGTTGAACTGTTTCCAGGTGAAGCGCAGGTTACGGTCGGAATAGACGATGTATTCTTTGTCCGGAGTCACTTCCGCCCAATGCTCCAGCCAGTCGCCCAAGGTTCTTTCAGATAGTTGTAACATGTCGTTGAAGGTTTGAGTGAGACTTAGGCCGGAGTGTAGACCACGGCCAGAATTTGTGCGGCTTGTCCTTCGGCAGCGTGTACGTGGTGCGGCACGATGGAGTCGTAATAAATGGTATCACCTTCCTTCAGTCGGTAAGTACTTTTCCCGTAACTGATTTCCAGTTCCCCTTTCAGTACCATAATGAATTCTTCGCCTTCGTGTCCGGAAAGGAAGAAATCCTTTTCGCTGTCGGCTTCGATGTCGATGATAAACGGGTCCATGTGACGGTCGGCCTTGCTTCTTGCCAGTGAGTGGTAGTGCATGTGCTGCCGTGCCTGTGTCGCATTGTTGGAAAAGCCGATGGTATCGTCTGCCTCCCCTTTCCGGCAGATTACCGGTCCTGTCTCATTGGGCTGGTCGTCCAGGAAAGTACCCAGTCGTACCCCCAGTACACGGGCGATTTTAATCAGTGGGGCAAGCGAAGGAATGTCGATGTTCTCTTCGATGCGGCTCACCTGTTCCACGGTCAGTCCGGCGCGTTCGGCCAGTTCCTGCATACTTATTTCCTGATTGCTTCGGAGCGCTTTGATTTTTTCTCCGATGATGTTTGTGCAGTCCATAGGTTGGGTTGTTTTGAGTTTTTCATGTTTCGCAAAGGTAATAAAGTTTCTGTATAAACATCCGGTGTAGTGGATAAAATACGTGTTTCTATTCCGATATGTCTGTTTTTCACTTTTTTGTGTTATCTTTGGACCGGATTATAATTTAGAATGAATATGAAGAAGCTGTTTTTAGCATTGGCTTTGATGGGATGTATGGGGAGCCATGCCCCTCTTCAGGCTAGTCAGCCGGTTCCCGATGCGGCTGGATATATTGTAAAGGTAGGCGATGAGGCACCCGACTTTGAGATGACGCTGACGGATGGCAGCAAGGTGAAGCTGTCCGACCTGAAAGGCAAGGTAGTGATGTTGCAGTTCACGGCCAGCTGGTGTGGAGTATGCCGCAAGGAAATGCCTTTTATCGAGAAAGACATCTGGCAGAAACATAAAGACAATGCGTCATTCGTGCTCTACGGGGTAGACCGTGACGAACCGCTGGAACGCGTGAAGGCTTTTGCCAAGCAGACAGGAGTGACCTATCCATTGGGACTTGACCCGGGGGCGGATATCTTTGCCAAGTATGCAGAACGCAATGCCGGAATCACTCGCAATGTACTGGTTGGCAAGGATGGAAAGATTGTCATGATGACGCGTTTGTATAATGAAGAGGAATTTGCTTCTCTTTGTCAGAAAATAGAAGAACTGCTGAAGTGATGAAGAAATATGGGTATGTATTGTTGGCCTTTCTGCTGTGTTTCCCTCTGGAAATGAACGGGCGGAAGAAAGGCAACTATGAGCCATTGCTGGGAAAGAAATATGCGTCGTATGCCGTGACTTCCAGCTCCTTGAAAGGAGCGGTCTTTTACTTGGTGAGCGGACACGGCGGTCCTGACCCCGGCTGCATCGGCAAATATCAGGGAAAGGAACTGCACGAAGATGAATATGCCTACGACATTATTCTCCGCCTCGGGCGGGAGCTCCTGAAGCGCGGGGCAAAAGTACATTTCATCATTCAGGATGCGAAAGATGGTATCCGTAACCAGGCGGTATTGAACAACAGCAAGCGGGAGACTTGCATGGGCAAAGCCATTCCGTTGAATCAGGTGGCCCGTCTGCAGCAGCGTTGCGATGCCATCAACCGCCTCTACCGAAAAGATAAGAGCAGTTACAAGCGGGCTGTGTTTATCCACGTGGACAGCCGGGCACGTCATAACCAGACCGATGTGTATTTTTATCATGCACCGGGCAGTTCGAAAGGAAAGAAGCTGGCAAGAGAAATTCAGCGCACATTTCGTGCCAAGTACGACCGGCATCAGCCTAACCGCGGTTTTGAGGGAACGGTGAGCGAACGTAATCTGTTTGTTCTCCGTAACACGACTCCTGTAGCGGTTTTTCTGGAGGTGGGAAATATTCAGAATGCGCAGGACCAGAAACGTCTGGTTATTGCTGACAATCGTCAGGCCCTCGCCAACTGGATTACTCAGGCTATTGAGAAAGACTACCGGAAACGATAGATTTTTTATTTCTTAGCATAAAAAAAGTCAAGCACTTAAAAAAATGAATGCCTGACTTTTTTATATTGTGGATTGTCAATAATTTATCGGTTGTTGGCTTTCAGAACCTTTTGTGTCTTTTGAATAATTTCCATATTCGGTAAATCTTTCTTTCCAATCAGTGTAAAAGCAAAGTTGTCGGCCATGATTTCTTCCGGATGAATCACGTAGCTGGTATTTTTACCAACTTGTGTGTAGAAGTCTTCCGCGTCATCCAGTGTGTAAATAAGGGTTTTCCCAGCTTTTTGAATGGGGATGAACTCTCCGTTTAGCGGAACAAGTCCTATCTTTATGTAATCAAACAATGTATTTCCTTCGTAGGGCTTGTCGGTGTAAATCACCATGGTGCAGTATTGTTTCTGCCCATTTATGGTAAAGGTTCCGTAGCTGTCATGGTGGCTGATGTCAGGGTTTGAAATGCGCATCTCAGCTAAATCGGACGGGAATAGGATTTCTTTTTCAATGATTGTAAATCCGATAACTTGATACATGTCTTTCTTGAAAGTGGAATTCTGTCGCGTCAACAGGTGGAACAGTTCGTGTGCAACAAGGTATTTCAGGTCCTCGTCGGAAGAACTTTGTAATACTTCTTCTCCAATGGCTATCCAGTTCATGCGAGTGTAGGCCTGGGCACTTCCTTCTTCTTTTTGCGTAGTTTTTACGAAGATGATTTCTTTAGGGAATTCCAAGTTGTATTTTTGTTTTTTGATTTCAGTATCCAAGCTTTTCATTGCCTTACTGATACGTTCTTTATCTTTGTCACTCCAGTTAAGCGTCTGGTTCATGGCGAATTGTAACAACTCGGATTTGCGTCCTTTGGGTTTCTGCAAACGCACGTCGATATCAAACTGGTTCCAGTTGCGGGTATAGTCGTCCAGTTCCGTAATCAGCATTTGGGCCTCTGCACGAGTGGCGAAACGGAAGGCTGAATTGACGAACTTATTACTCTGTGCCCAAGAAGCTACAGTGGAAAAGGCCAGACAAAGTATGAAAAGAATTTGATGCTTTAGGGTCATAGTTTTGTTTTTTAGTGGTTCACAATAATTCTTTGTGGTAAATATAACGTATTTTTTGTTTCTTTCGTTGCTTTTTGTCGAGAAAAAAGCTCAGGGCTGGAAAATAAGGTAATAAAGAGTCTGCATACGGTGGGAGAGAGGTCTGGAAATATTGTGTGTACGGACTTTTTGATAAAGGTGAAAAAGCTGGTATACATATTGTTTTTTCTCTAGAAAATAGTTCTGTTTCACAGTGTGGTTTTTGTATTCCACACTGTGAAATATATATCCCGCACTGTGGTTTTTGTATCCCACAGTGTGAAACAGAGAAATTATGAAGATGTTGGGAAAAAATGAGAGAGGGATTTGGACTTTCATGGAGATGTCTTTTCGTTCTCTTTGGTGCTGGATTCAATAAAAAAGGTAATAGTAGGCATGTAAAAAAACGGATTCATCCGCTGATTGCAGCAGAGTGAACCCGTTTTTATTATAGAAAAAAAGGATAATGAGATTTATTCTTTGTCTTTCAACGCATCAAAAATCAGTTTTTCCAGCTCGTCGGCCAGTTCTGGATTGTCCTGGATGCATTGTTTGGCGGCATCACGGCCCTGTCCCAGTTTGGTGTCGTTGTAGCTGTACCAAGAACCGCTTTTCTTGATGATGCCCAGTTCGGCGCCCAAGTCGATGATCTCACCGCTGCGGGAAATACCTTCACCGAACATGATGTCGAATTCGGCTTTGCGGAAAGGAGGAGCCACCTTGTTCTTTACGACCTTCACGCGTACCTGGTTACCGATGACTTCTTCGCCGTCTTTCAATTGAGTAGCGCGACGGATGTCCAGGCGGACAGATGCATAGAATTTCAAGGCGTTACCACCGGTAGTGGTTTCCGGGTTGCCGAACATGACGCCGATTTTCTCACGCAGCTGGTTGATGAAGATACAGGTCGTGTTGGTCTTGCTGATGGCAGAAGTCAGCTTGCGCAGAGCCTGTGACATCAGTCGGGCTTGCAAGCCTACCTTGTTATCGCCCATGTCGCCTTCAATTTCAGCTTTCGGGGTCAGGGCAGCTACAGAGTCGATGACAATGATGTCGATGGCAGAGGAACGAATCAGCTGTTCAGCAATTTCCAATGCCTGTTCACCGTTGTCGGGTTGTGAAATCCACAAGTTGTCGATGTCCACTCCCAGCTTGGCTGCATAAAAACGGTCGAAAGCATGTTCTGCATCGATGAAAGCAGCAATACCGCCGGCTTTCTGTGCTTCGGCAATGGCATGGATGGCCAGTGTGGTCTTACCGGAAGATTCCGGACCGTAGATTTCGATGATACGTCCTTTCGGATAACCACCTACGCCCAGTGCCGCATTCAGGGCAATGGAGCCGGTGGGGATGACTTCTACTTCCTGCACGTGGTCGTCGCCCATTTTCATGATGGAGCCTTTTCCGAAGCTCTTCTCAATTTTGTCCATGGCAGCTTGCAGGGCTTTCAGTTTCTCACTGTTATTGGGTTTGGGGGTGTTTTCAATACCCCCTTCAAATTCAAGTTCGTCTTTCTTTGCCATAATTATTGTAGGATTTGTGCGGCATGATCTTTGGTTTTCACTTCCTTGGGCGAAATAATCCGTTCGATGATGCCTTGTTCATTAATAATGAAAGTGGTACGGAAGGTACCCATGTATTTGCGTCCGTACATGCTTTTTTCTCCCCATACGCCGAAGGTTTCCACCAGTTTGTGGTCGGTGTCGGCAATCAGCGTGAACGGAAGCTGGTTTTTCTCGATGAATTTTTGGTGTGATTTCTCATCGTTGATGCTCACGCCAATGACTTCATAACCAGCTTTCTGGAGCTCGGCGTAGTTGTCACGGAGGTTACAGGCCTGTGCCGTACAGCCTGAAGTCATATCCTTGGGGTAGAAATAGAGTACGATTTTCTTGCCTGCGTAGTCGCTCAGGCGGACTTCTTCACCTTTTTCGTTGATTCCCAGTATTTCGGGAGCTTTGTCTCCTATGTTCATAATTGTTTCTTTATAAAAGTGGGAAAAAAGAAAAGAACCAAGAATGAAGAATGAGTGCTCCGGTTCTCCATTCTTGATTCTTTATAGGGATAATTTTTCAATCGATTACAGTTCCAAGTCACCGTCGAATACTTCATGCCAAGGCAGTCCGTATTTGTTCAGGGCATCCATGAATGGGTCTGGATCGAATTCTTCCACGTTCCATACGCCCGGACGTTTCCACAGGCCTTTCAGGAACATCATGGCCCCAATCATGGCCGGTACACCGGTAGTATAACTTACACCCTGCATGCCTGTTTCTTTGTAAGCAGCCTGGTGAGAGCAGTTGTTGTATACATAATAAGTATGTTCCTTTCCGTCCTTGATACCCCGGATACGGCATCCGATGGAAGTCTCCCCTTCGTAGTTTTCACCCAAATCCTGCGGGTTAGGCAGCACGGCTTTCAGGAACTGCAACGGAACAATCTGCATGCCGTTGTAGTTGATAGGCTTGATGCTGGCCATACCGATGTCCTGAATTACGCGCAGGTGAGTCAGGTATTCCTGGCCGAAAGTCATCCAGAAGCGGGCACGTTTGATGGTCGGGAAGTTCTTGACCAGTGATTCCAGTTCTTCGTGATACAGAAGGTAAGAATCGCGCGGGCCGATGTTCGGATAAGTCAAGTCTTTATGGAATTCCAGCGGTTTGGTTGTAATCCATTTGCCGTTCTCGTAGTAACGTCCGTTCTGTGTGATTTCGCGGATGTTGATTTCCGGGTTAAAGTTGGTGGCAAAAGCCTTGTGGTGGTTTCCGGCGTTGCAGTCCACGATGTCCAGATACTGAATTTCGTCGAAGTGATGCTTGGCTGCGTAAGCAGTATATACGCCACTTACTCCCGGGTCGAATCCACAACCCAGAATGGCGGTCAGTCCGGCTTCCTCGAAGCGTTTCTTGTAAGCCCATTGCCAGCTGTATTCAAAGTGAGCCTCGTCTTTCGGCTCGTAGTTTGCTGTATCCAAGTAGTTCACTCCCGTTTGCAGACATGCTTCCATAATCGTTAAATCCTGGTAGGGAAGTGCTACGTTAATAACGATTTCGGGTTTAAAACTGTTGAATAAAGACACAAGTTCATCCACATTGTCGGCATCTACCTTGGCGGTTTTGATGTGAGGATTGCCAATTGCTTTGACAATAGCGTCGCATTTGGACTGTGTGCGGCTTGCAATCATGACTTCGGAGAAGACTTCCGGATGCTGAGCCACTTTGTGTGCAACAACGGTACCTACACCGCCTGCACCGATAATCAATACTTTACTCATTTATTAATTTGATACTTTAAATGCCCGGTAAACGTTACCGTTCAATATGCAAAGATAGAAAATAATTCCAAACCTGATGCAGTATTCAGGTGATATCCGTATTTTTGTAAATGAACAATTCTTAAAAATGGATTGTTTGTGAAAATGTAATTACGATTAAAGAGAAACAAGTTATGAATAGAAAGTATCTGGCAGCAGCAGCTTTTGCCTGTCTGCTGATGAGCTGCGGCTCGGGAAAGAACTCGGTGGCTGTGGTTGATTTTTCAGGGGAATGGAACATCGTGGAAGTGAACGGGGAAAAAGTAAGTGCGGAAAATACGCCTTTCCTGGGTTTTGACAACGCCGAACACCGCTTGTATGGCAATGCGGGATGCAACCGTCTGATGGGAACCTTCAACCTGGATACGCTGAATGCGGGAAAAATTTCGTTTGGACAGGTGGGTGCGACGCGGATGATGTGTCCGGACATGAAGGTAGAACAGAGTGTGCTGGAAGCCTTGAACAAGGTGGCTGGATATGAAGAAGTGGGTGAAGGTGTATCCTTGAACGACGCCGATGGAAAATCGGTCATCCTGTTGCAGAAACGGGACGTAAAGGAAGTCTCTATAAAGGATTTGGAAGGGACATGGCAGATTATGACCGTCAATGGAACTGAAATCGGTAAAACGGAAAAAACGCCTCAATTGACTTTCGACTTGGCAGAGAAACGGGTGTATGGAAATGCCAGTTGCAACACCATCAATGGCGGGTTCTCTCAAGAAGAAGGAAAGCCCTCGTCTTTGCAGTTCAGCCAGATGATTTCCACCATGATGGCTTGTCCGGATATGGAAACGGAAAGAAATATTCTGGATGCATTGAACAAGGTGCGCAGTTTTGAGGTAAAAGAAAATGGTACGGTGAGCTTATTGGGCGAGGACGGAAGTGAATTGTTGACCTTGAAGAAGCTGGCAGCAGCGGAAGTTGAAGCTTGATAAATCGGTGGGTCGTGGTATAAGGTCTGAAGAAAAATATTATCTTTGCAGAAAAGAAGCATAAACCTTATATATATGACTAAAAAAATACTTTTGTTAGGTTCCGGAGAACTTGGTAAGGAATTTACCATTGCAGCCCAGCGTTTGGGCCAGTATGTGATTGCGTGTGACTCTTATGCAGGTGCACCGGCTATGCAGGTGGCAGATGCGTACGAGGTATTCAGTATGTTGGATGGAGAGGCTTTGGACCGTGTGGTAGAAAAGTATCATCCGGATATTATTGTTCCTGAAATAGAAGCGATACGTACTGAACGGCTTTATCATTTGGAAAAAGAAGGTATTCAAGTCGTGCCGAGTGCGCGTGCGGTGAATTTTACAATGAACCGTAAGGCTATCCGCGATTTGGCAGCCAAGGAACTGGGACTGAAAACTGCGAAGTATTTTTATGCTTCCTCTTACGATGAACTGAAAGAGGCAGCCAGTAAGATTGGTTATCCGTGTGTCATCAAACCGTTGATGTCGTCTTCTGGAAAGGGTCAGTCGGTAGCAAAGTCTGAAGAAGACCTGAAGTATTCATGGGAATATGGGTGCAACGGTAGTCGTGGCGATATCAAGGAACTGATTGTAGAGGAATTCATTCATTTTGACAGTGAAATCACTTTGCTGACAGTGACTCAGAAGAACGGACCGACTTTGTTCTGCCCTCCTATCGGACACGTACAGAAGGGAGGAGACTATCGTGAAAGTTTCCAGCCGGCTCACATCGCACCGGAACATTTGGCTGAAGCACAGCGGATGGCCGACAAAGTGACAAAAGCGCTGACGGGATATGGTTTGTGGGGAGTGGAATTCTTCCTGAGCCATGAAAACGGAGTCTATTTCTCTGAGCTTTCTCCTCGTCCGCACGATACCGGTATGGTAACTTTGGCCAATACGCAGAACTTGAATGAGTTTGAATTGCATCTGTATGCGGTACTGGGTCTGCCGATTCCGGGCATTACGCAGGAACACATTGGTGCAAGTGCAGTGATTCTTTCTCCGATTGCCAGCCAGAAAGCTCCGCAGTACAGAGGCGAGGAACTGGTTTGTTCTCAGCCGAATACCTATCTTCGTATCTTTGGAAAACCGACTACTCGCTTGAACCGTCGTATGGGAGTGGTAGTTTGCTATGACAAGAACGATGGCGATCTGGATGCGCTTCGTGACAAGTGTAAGTCGCTGGCTGCGAAGGTAGAAGTATATTAAAGTTGATTTATGTCATGAAAAATGAGTAAATACATTAATTTTTTCGCTGTTATGTTTAAGAGTTATGTTTTAAATACATATATTTGCCTCGCAAAATTAAACTAAACAACGTATATGGCAGAAAACAGAACAGTGAAGTATCATATTCCTCAGCGAGGAATATATATGTATTCTCATGTACATGATGGAAAAACTGAAATGATTGTGCTGAATAGTACGAGTAGTGAACAAACTTTAGCTGCAGAGTACTATACTGTCTTGACTAAGGATTCTAAAGAAGGTAGAGATGTATCGAGCGGGAAGAAAATCGATTTGACAAAGAATCTTGTGGTTTCTCCTCGCAAGTCATTGATTATTGAATTCTGATGAAATTTTTTATAAAAACAGCGGAAGGATTTTTCTTTCCGCTGTTTTTTTATGCTGTTTTATACCATATCATCCCCGGTTTTGGCATATCTCACACGAATGGTCTTGTGGAAGGGGATGAAGCGCGAAACGATGGCAATGACCAGGGTAATGACAAACAGATAGCCTAGTATATGTTTGAGCGAAAGCAGGAGGCTTTGTTGTTGCAAAGTGGCATAGAGAGTTTGAGTTGCCATTTGGGTGGCTTCGGTATATTCGTGTCCTTGTGAAAGATATTGGCTGAGTGACTGGTTGAACTGGCTGGCGGCCAGCGGATCGGTCTGGCTGACGGTTTCCGACAAGGTATGCAAATATTTCTGTTCCATCCGATAGAGTGCGTTGCTATAAAAAGAGGTAGCCAGAATGGGGGCCAGCACCGACCGGAAAGAAATCAGGAAAAAGGCATTGGCCAGCAGGTATTTGGGATTGAGCTCTTCTACGGCAAACAAGGCAAAGGCGATGATTAATACCAGCATGCCCAGCCCTCGCAGAAACACAGGGAGGAAAAGCATCTCGTAGGTACTGTTGGGGGATACGGTGAAATACAGGATACCGAAGAAGGCGGCAAAGCAGCCCATCCCTCCGGCAATCAGAAAACGGAAACGCCACCGTTGCCAGCGGAACCACCAGAAGCAGATGAAAGCCCCCAGGGCATAACCTGGTAACAGGTAGCCATAGAGCAGATAAGTGTGTGTGCTGTCTACCTTCAGGATGCTTGTCATATAGTTGGTGAGCAGGGTGGTGGAGGTACTGAAAAACATGACCAGCATCATATACAGATAACCTACGATGGCCTTGGGCTGATACAATGGAGCCAAACTGACGAAGGGATGTTTGGAGTGGTATTGCTGCCAGATGAAAAAGGCAATCAGGATGGGAGCAATGACGATATAAAGCCGGATTTTGAAAGAGGAGGTCCAGTCGAGTACTTTCCCATAGTTGATGACATAGACAAGCATCAGGAGTCCGGTGGCAATGACCAGCATCTCGCGCAGATGAAGTTCAGAGAGCGGTATGGGCTTCAACGGGCGGTCGTGCCGGAAACAGATAATCACTATCAGGATGGCGGTCATGAGGAGCAGCATCATGAAGTAGTACATATACTGCCAGTTGTAATGGTAGGCCAGTTCGGCTGTGAGTACCATGGATACCTGTCCTCCGGCAAATACCAGCGGATAAAAATAAGAATAAAACTCGCTTCGTACGTTCTTGGGACTGAAAATCTTGGTGGCCCTTCGGATGAACCAGAGCATGAGGAAACCTTTCAGAAAACCGATGAAGAAACTGCAGATAATGACCAGGTCGATGTTTTGCGAACGGGCACATATCCAACTGAGAAAGAATTGCAGGGTCAGGTCGGTCAGCAACAGGAACTTGGAGGAAAGGGCATCGAGCACTTTGGGAACAATGGGATAGGCCACAGCCATTCCGGCCGAAGCGGCATAATACCCCATGGTGATGTCTTCAGTGTGGGTGCCCAATGTGTTGGACACTTCAAGCATGCTTCCGGTGTAGGAACCGTTCAGCATGGTGACAGGCAGGATGATGGTGAAGATGCATATCATTCCTAGCCAGTCGGGAACCCATTGACGTACGGGGACGTCCAGTTGTTGCATGGTCATCATTTGCGTAAGGCTTCTGTTTCTACCATCATACCGGCTCTCAATTCGCTCATCTCTTCAGGAGAAATGTCTTTCAGGTCTATTCTCACAGGAATTCGCTGCTGTACCTTCACGAAATTTCCGGCAGAATTGTCGGTAGGTACCAGCGAGTATTTGGAACCGGTCGCTTCTGAGATGGCTGTCACCGTCCCGTGGAAGACTTTTCCGGGAAAGGCATCGACCTTGATACGTACTTCCTGACCAATGTAGATGTGGACAATTTGGGTTTCCTTATAGTTGGCTGTCACCCATTTGTCTGTGTTTCGGACCAGGTAGGAGATGGTTTGTCCGGCTTGTACGAATTGTCCGGGTTCAAGGGTTCTGCGTCCCATGTATCCGTCGTATGGCGCAGTGAGTACGGTATAAGAAAGATTCAGCTTGGCCAGATCCAGGTCGGCTTCCTTGAGCAGGATGGCTGCTTCGGCACTGGTGGTTTTCTTGCTGGTTTCTGTGAACTGTGATTTCGCAGCCTTATGTTGTGCCAGCAGGGCTTGGTAGCGGGCTTTTGCGGCCTCATAAGAGGCTTTTGCCTGTTCGTACTGCTGTTCGGGGACCGATTCTTCCTGCAACAGACGGGCAAAGCGGTGATAATCCTGCTCCAGTTGCCACAGTTTGGCTTTTGCTTCGGCAATGTTGGCTTCCTGCACTGCCACGTTGGTTTGTGAGGTCTCTATGCCGGAATGTAGTACGTCGCGTGAACCTTGCACATCCAGCAGGGCTGCTTCGGCCTCCTTGACCTTTATCTGATATTCGCGGTTGTCCAGTATCAGCAGCGTATCTCCTTGATGTACATATTGATGTTCCTTGAAGCGGACTTCCTTGATGTAGCCCGAAGCGCGTATGTTCAAGGGGGCTACATACTGGTCGATGAATGCATCGTTCGTGATTTCATAATGAATGTATTTCCAGAAGTAGTTGCCCACCCATACCAGTCCGGAGCCGGCAATCAGTATGCAGAGTAAGTTGAGAATGATATTCTGCAGTCTTCTCTTCCGTAGTTTGCTATGAGTCTCTTTTAGTGTCATATTCTTGTAGGATTGAATGGGTTATAATCTTCCGCAGACTTTCTGCAGTTGGTAATAGGTGTAAATGATTCGTGTGCGTGAGGCTGTCAGCTGAAGCTCGGCATTGAGCAGGACAGAGTTGGCATCCAACAAATCGGTCAGTATGGCCAGTTGGTTCATATAACGGTTCTGCATGATACGATAGTTTTCCTGTGCCTGACGGACAGAGAGTTTCCAGGCGTCAGCCTGCTGCAGGGCTTCTTTGTGGCGGAGAATCGCATTGTAAATGTCCATCTGGAGCTGTTGCTTTTTCAGTTCCTCTTCTTTCTTTTGCACGGACACCTGCAATTGGCTTTCCTTGATTTTATGGTCGGACTTGAATAAGGACGAGAGGGGATAGGAAACCGAAAGTCCGATGTTCCAGTTGTTGTTATACAAATCGGTCATGGTACGGGTGATAGGCCGCGCCAGCGTGTTGGATGCGTACAGGTTGACATTGGGCTTGCGGGAGGCGCGGTTCATCTGTATTTGGTTCCGGGCCAGTTCGGTTTCTTTTTGCAGCAGTTTCATGTCTGGGGCCTGCTCGTAAGCCGACAGGAGATAGGCTTCGTAGCTTTCCAGGGGAGTAGCCTTCTGCAGCAATGTGGTGTCGGGCTTTATAATCCGGTTCTCGGAATTTCCCAGCAGCAGGTTCAGTTGTTGGGATACGATGAGGATACTGTTCTCTGTTTCTTGCAGAGAAAGCCGGTCGTTGGTGAGTTGCATCTCACTGCGCAGCACATCGTTGTTGGTGATGAGTCCTTCTTTCTTCATCTGCCGTATGTCTTGCAGGCGCCGAAGCGACTCTTCGATGTTACGGGTAAGCACGATGTGTTGCTTGAACAAGGTAAAGAGGTTCAAGTATTGGTTGAGTAACCCCAGTTTGATGTCAGCTTGATTGCTCATTCGTTGCAAGCCTGCGATTTCTTTTTCAATGTCTGCCTTACGGATGGAACAGCGGATTTTTCCTCCCTGATACAGCGGTTGGTTGAAGTCGACCGTATAGTTTTGCGACCAGTTGGGAGTGTCCGGATAAGTAGGATGGGAAAGCCCTTCCTGAAAGACCACAGGTTGTCCGATAACTCCTCCTTTGAGACCGATTTCCAGGTCGGGGAGCAAGACTGTTTGGGCATGACGTTTTCGTTCATAGGCCATTCTTTCTTTCAGGCTGTCGGCTTGCAGCCGCAGACTGCTTTTTACTCCCGATTCAAAAAGCTGTTCTACGGATAGGAACAGCGAATCTTGTTGCGCCATAACCGGGAGGATAAGAAAGAAATTTCCGATGAGAAGTAGGATTCGTAGGGTGCTAGAAGTCTTCGAGAACATTTTGCACTGTTTTTAGTTCAGATAAAATATTTCCGGTTCGTTCGGTAGATAAGATATGCTCCGCATTGGCATATACTAAATTGAGGATTGGGCGGATTTGGACTTTGAGGTTTTCTCCTTCCAGGGTAAGATACACCAGCTTGTTTCGGCGGTCATTGGGATCCTCCTTGCGATAGACATATCCTTTTTTCTCCAGGTTGTTCATCAGGTTGGTCAGGCAGGCCTTGTCTTTAGCGGTTCGCTCTGCCAGTGCCTGCTGGGTGATACCTTGTTCATGCCAAAGACTGCTCAGCACTTGAAGCATCTCGAAAGTGATGCCTGCATGATTCTCTTTTAGAGTGCGTTGCATGGCGCGTCGGAATGCCATGCGGGTACGGAAAATCTGTATCATGAGTTCCCGGAATTCTCCTCCTTCTTCCATGTGGATCAAGTTTTTTGGTGTTTTCCGGCAAAGATACGTCTTTTTTTTAGAATAGTAAAATGTTTGACTAATATAAACTCGCTTAAAGGAGTAGTCGGCCATTTTCCTGATGGATGATTTCTTCCGACAGGAGATAGGCTATGACTTTGGTCACTTGTTCCTCCGGGGCCTGAATTTGGGTTTTGAGTTCTTGCGGAGAAAAAGGAGAAGTCTTTAGTAAAGCAAGTATCTGGTGACTGATTTCGTCAAACTGGCTTTGTTTAAGTCCGGAGTGATGGTGTTGCAGGCATACATCGCATTGTCCACAGTTGTGCTCGTTCTTCTCACCGAAATAATGGAGTAGCATGCGGCTTCGGCATTTGTTTTCACTTTCAGCATATTCTATCATGGCCTCTATTCGCCGGCGGTAGCTTTCTTTTCGTTCCTCATACACTTCCTTGCTCAAGTAAATACGGTCAGTCTCTTGTCGTTCACGGGTGTAAATGATGTAGGGAGTTTTTTTCCCGGGAATGTAGTGCAAGATGTGCTGTCGGGTCAGAAAGAGCAAGGTTTCGTAGATTTGTGGCCTGCTCAATCCGGAACGTTTGGCCAGCAGCTCTTCATTAATATACGCATAATCCGTGAAAAGTCCGGTATAGGTCCGCAGTAGAATACGAATCAGTTTTTCCGTATCTGCGTTTTGCTCATGAATGCGGTATAGTTCTTCCTTGGTGAGGGTGAACATGATTCGGGAGGCATTGTCCTGTTCATCGGTATATTCCAGGTAGCCGGCGCGTGTCAGGATTTTCAGCGCACTGTCGGTCTGTACAGGAAAATGCTTGAAATTGTGGCAGAATTCATCCAAATTGAAGGCGAAGGTACAGCCCAATCCGTCTCCCATGGCCATCTGGTAGTAGAAATTGATGTCTTCGTACACTTTCCGGATATAGTCTTTTTCAGGAAAAGTGTCGCTAATTCGTTGTTTGAGGGTAATCTTGTCGCGGGGACAGAACAACAGTACTGCATACGCTTTCATGCCGTCTCTTCCGGCTCGTCCTGCCTCCTGAAAGTATGCCTCGGGGGAGTCGGGTACATCGGCATGAATCACCAGACGTACATCGGGCTTATCAATTCCCATACCGAAAGCATTGGTCGCCACCATGACACGATATTCTCCTTTCAGCCAAGCTTTTTGACGTAGGTCTTTGGTCTCATCACTGAGTCCGGCATGGTAGAATGTGGCTGTAATGTGGTTCCGGTTCAGGAGCTGGGCTATTTCTTTGGTTTTTTTCCGGTTGCGTGTGTAAACAATGCTGGAACCATTTACCCGTTGCAGGATGTGCAACATTTCGCCTTCTTTGTCTTCCGTGTGGCGGACAATATAGGCCAGATTCTTCCGCTCGAAACTCATGCGGAATACATTCTCCTGGCGGAACTGGAGTCGCTCTTGGATGTCCTTGACCACTTCCGGAGTGGCTGTGGCCGTCAGGGCAATGACGGGAACTCCCGGAAGCAGTTGCCGGATGTCGGCTATTTTCAGGTAAGCAGGGCGGAAATCGTATCCCCATTGTGAGATGCAATGGGATTCATCCACGGTAATGAGGCTTACGTGCATGCTGCGAAGCTTAATCTGAAAGATTTCGGTTCCTAGTCTTTCCGGTGAGATGTAAAGAAATTTGTAGTTGCCGAAAATGCAGTTTTCCAATGCAATCAGAATTTCTTCTCGCGTCATGCCGGAATAAACCGCAGTGGCCTTGATACCCCGTTCACGCAGGTTTCTTACCTGGTCTTTCATCAGGGCAATCAGGGGGGTAATGACCAGACACAATCCTTCCTGGGCGAGGGCCGGCACTTGGAAAGTAATGGATTTACCTCCTCCTGTGGGCATAAGCCCCAAAGTGTCCTTGCCTTCGCCTACGCTGCGGATGATATCTTCCTGTATGCCTCGGAAGTGGTCGTATCCCCAGTATTGTTTCAGGATTTTCAGATAGTCGGCCATGGATTTCTAGCTTCGACTCGGCTTGATGTCTTCAATCTGCAATTGGATTTCTCCTCGTTTATGGGTATTTTCCTCGATGGTATAGCAGATGTTGAACGATTGCTTGGTCTTTATGTAGCGGACTTGTGAGCTTTGTCCGAAAGCGATGCCATTCATTACGTTGTTCGATTTGTTGTCTACCAACTCCAGCTTGATGTGTTCCTGGTCTCTGCCTACCACCTTGCTGGTACCGTAATCATACACGTTCAGTGTGGCAAAGATAGGCTTGTGGTTTTCCGGACCAAACGGATTGAACTTCTTCAAGTCGAAGAAAAACTTCGGAGTGATGTCTCTGAAATCCAGTTGTGCATCAATCTGAATGGTGGCATTGGTTTGTTCCGGAAGAATGTGGTTGGTGACATATTCTTCAAACCGGCGGGTAAATTCCGGCACATTTTCCACCTTCATGGAGAGCCCGGCGGCATAGGTATGTCCGCCAAAATTTTCCAATAAATCGCGGCAATATTCGATGGCTTTATATACGTCGAAACCCGATACGGAACGTGCAGAACCTGTGGCCAGGTTGTCTGTGCGTGTCAGTACCACGGCTGGGCGATAGTAAATTTCCGTCAGTCGGGAAGCTACGATACCGATGACCCCCTTGTGCCAGTCTTCATTGAAGATGACAATCGATCTTCTTTCAGACAGGTCGGACAGGTTGTCTACAATTTTGTTGGCTTCCTCCGTCATGCTTTTATCCAGATCCTTTCGCGTTTCATTGTAACTGTTGATGCGGTTGGCTTTTTTCAGTGCGGAGGCAAAATCCTTTTCAATTAAAAGGTCGACAGCTTCTTTTCCATTCTGGATGCGTCCGGAGGCATTGATACGTGGTCCGATTTTGAATACGATGTCACTCATCGTGATTTCTCTTTCAGCCAGTCCGCATACGTCAATGATAGCTTTCAGTCCAATACTCGGATTGGAGTTCAGCTGGCGGAGTCCGTGATAGGCCAAGATGCGGTTCTCTCCCATGATAGGTACAATGTCGGAAGCAATGCTGACGGCTACCAAGTCAAGCAGGGGAGTCAACTGATGAAATTCGATTCCGTTGTTCAGGGCAAAAGCTTGCATGAACTTGAAGCCTACTCCGCATCCGGAGAGATGTTCATACGGGTAAGTAGAATCAAACCTTTTGGCATTCAAAATTGCGACAGCTGGGGGAAGCACTTCATCAGGTACGTGGTGATCACAGATAATGAAGTCGATACCTTTTTCTTTGGCATAACTGATTTCCTCAACGGCTTTGATGCCACAATCGAGTACAATGACCAGTTTTACTCCTGTTTCATAAGCATAGTCTACTCCTTTTTTTGACACGCCATACCCTTCATTATATCTGTCGGGGATATAATAGTCGATGTTCGAGTAGAACTGTTGCAAAAACTTGAAAACCAGTGCGACGGCTGTAGTTCCGTCCACGTCGTAGTCTCCATACACCAGAATTCTCTCTTTGCGTCCCATGGCCAGATTGAGGCGTTCCACAGCTACATCCATATCTTTCATTAGAAACGGATCGTGTAAGTCGTTCAGTTGCGGGCGGAAGAAAAGCTTGGCTTCAGCAGCTGTATGTATTCCTCTTTCTTGTAGCAGTTTGCACAAGATGGGGCTGATGCCTATTTCTCTGGAGAGGGCTCTAGCTGCTTCTCTTTCTGGGAGTGTAGGAGGTTGATAGTTCCATTTGTAGTTCATTTATATATGTTTTTTTCTTTTTTTTCAGTTCACGTAAGGCGCTTCTTTATTTGGTTTGCAGGTGGTTTTATAAGATATATCCACTAAAGGAAGAACCTTGTTGTCTCAAATAAGTTACTTATTTCGGACTTCAATCCGTAAAATTAGTAAAAAGAAAGAAAAAAAGCGGCTCATTCCCTATTAAAATTATGGAATGAGTCGCTTATTATTTATAATGAGTCTATATATGAACTATTTAAAGTCCCAGTTTTTTGGCGATATCAGCTGGGATTGCTTTTTTGTGAACTAGAATGTTCATCGTTTTATATTTAGCGAACGTCTTGGAAGCGTACCAGATACCTTTGTATTTTCCGCTTAATCCCCATGAATTTTTCACCATATAATATTCTTTACCGTTCTGGTCTTTGGCGATACCATAGATGAGCATTCCGTGGTCGTCTGTGGTTTCCCAGTTGTCGAATGCGGTCTGTCTCATTTCCTGAGTTACCTCAATTTCCGGAAGCGGTTTGCTGGTTAGTTCTTTACGCTTGTCTGCCTTGCTTAATCCCAACCAGTGTGCCATATCTGAGCCTGTTAGTTCTGCCCCTTTTTCTACATTTGGGCATACAGCGATGCCGTCGCGAGTAAATCCTTCTTCGCTTACATCTGCTCCCCAGGCAAAGGTATATCCGTTGTTGATAGCGTTATCCATTACTTCCATCAGTTCGTCAATCGGCAGGTTGTAAGATAAAGCATTACGCCAGTTGTCTTGTACTTCGATGCTGAACTGCTGGTAGAAAGGATGGTGTGTGTAAGATGTAAGTGAAACGTAATCGTCCATGTTCAGTCCTAATACTTCGTCGGCGAATGTTTTGGGAGTATAAGTTTTTCCTTTGTAAGTGAATTCTTTTGGGCATTCTCCGAGGTAAGTGTCATAGATTGCTGTAACTCCTTTTTTCCACACTGGAGTCAGTTTGCTTTGTTTTCCTTTTCCAATGGCTTGTACATAGGCTTCTGCTACAGCATCCAATTCGTTGTGATTAGGAAGAGAATCTCCGTATTGGATGCCTGGCATAATTTCTTGAGGTACCATACCGTAGTTCTTGTAGCAGTAAACGATATCTTCAAAGCTACCGCCCGGAGAGAAAGAAGCATCTCCATGATAACGTACATAGTTTACAGCACGGTCTTCCATTGTTTTGTGTACCACAAACATTTCTGATAAATCGAATTCACCTTTTCCTGTACGGAGCAATTCCGATTCCAGGAATCCTATGCTGGAAAAAGACCAGCAAGTACTAGAACGGTTCTGGTTTTTTATAGAGGTTATTGGGTTTTCTTTTACCGTTGTGAAAATAAATCCTTCGTCTGCTTTGTTTTTCTTGGGGTTCTTGGCATAGATGCTTCCAAAGCAAAGTCCCACTGCGGCTAATAAAATCAGTTTGTTCATTGTTTTGATGTAAAATGTTATAGGGTTAATAAATTGTTTTTATTCATTCATGATAGCTTCCACTTCGTCGAAGGTGATTGGAATATGCTTGTCACCCAAGAAACGAGAACCCTTTGAGGTAATCAGTATATCATCTTCCAAACGAATTCCCCCAAAGTCTTTGTATTTTTCAATTTCATCGAAATTCAGGAAGTCCGCATGTAATTTTTCAGCTTTCCATTTATCGATTAATGCGGGGATGAAATAACATCCAGGTTCATCGGTAATGACAAAACCTTCCTGCAAGCGGCGTCCCATACGAAGAGAGGCCAGTCCAAACTGGGTAGAAGGCTGCACTTCTTCATCGTAACCTACATAACATTGGCCCAGGTCCTCCATGTCGTGTACATCCAGTCCCATCATGTGCCCCAGTCCATGTGGCAAAAACAAAGCATGTGCTCCGGCTGCGACTGCATCTTCTGTATTTCCTTTCATCAGTCCTAGTTCTTTCAAGCCATTGGTCAATACTTTGCAGACTTCCAGATGTACGGATTTATAGGTTACTCCCGGACGTGCCAGTTCGAGGGCTTTGTCGTGGCAGGCCAATACAATACCGTATACATCGCGCTGACGGCTGGTAAACTTTCCACCGACAGGGATAGTACGTGTATGGTCGGAGCAGTAATAATTCATTAACTCGGCTCCTGCATCGGTCAGCATCATCCGGCCTTCTTTCAGGATATGACTGTGGTCATGATTGTGAAGTGTTTGTCCGTTCTGCGTCAGTATAGTGGCAAATGAAACCATTCGTCCGTAGGAAGAAGCGATGCCATCGAGTACTCCGGCTATGTATTGTTCTGAAACTCCAGGTTTACACAAACGCATGGCAGCAGTATGCATTTCATATCCTACGTTGCAAGCCTTGTCGATTTCTGCGATTTCGCATGCTTCTTTGGCGGCACGAAGGGAGATTACAGCTTTTATGAGTTCAATGGAAGCGTGCTGTTTGGTCATGGATGCTTTGATGCCTGTCAATTCTTCGAGTAACAGCATGTTGTCGTAGCGGTAAGGAGGAAGAAAATGCACTTTTCTTCTTTGTGCGATGGCTTTTCCTACAAAGTCTTTCAGCATATCGAATGGATAGCTCTTCTCAATTCCCACCTGTGCGGCCAGTTCTTTGACACTGGGTTGAGGTCCCATCCAAATGATATCGTCCATATCCACGTCGTTTCCAAAAAAATAGTCTGTTCCGTTGTCTATATCAATGATTCCGGCATAACCCGGATGTGAGTGTCCGAAAAAATAGACAAAAGAACTGTCTTGACGAAATTTATATGTGTTGTCAGGATAATTGGCAGGTGCCTCGTTGTTGCCCAAAATAAGGACAATGCCGTTGCTCATTTTTTCTCGTAGAGCCTTCCGGCGTTTCTGATAAGTAAGTGAATCGAACATATTCATTTCATTTTAATATCACATTTGTGAAAATAATGTTGCAAATGTAGTAAATAAAATAGAAAAAATAGTTAGGATGTATGGGAAAAACATATATTTGCAAATTCCAAGATTGCTTAAAAAGAACGAAGTATGGAACTAGACTTTGAAAAAACAGGATTGGTTCTTGAGGGTGGAGGCATGCGAGGTGTATTCACATGTGGAGTATTGGATTTCATGATGGATCATAAGTTGGAGTTTCCTTATGCGATAGGTGTTTCGGCGGGGGCTTGTAACGGTTTGTCGTATATGTCTCATCAGCGAGGTCGTGCCAAGTTCAGTAACATTGACATGCTGGCCGAATATCATTATATCGGTTTGAAGTATTTATGGTATCAGCACAGTATTCTGGATCAGCATTTGCTTTATGATTTGTTTCCGAGTCAGATTTTACCTTTTGATTATGAGGCTTATTTTAATAATCCGGCACGCTTTGAAATGGTTACTACTAATTGTGTGACTGGAAGGGCTTGTTACTTGGAGGAAAAAGAGGGACGTAATCGTGAACGGTTGGTAGATATTGCCAAAGCTTCAAGTAGTCTTCCGTATGTGTGTCCTATTACGTATGTAGACGGACGTCCGATGTTGGATGGTGGAATTGTAGATTCCATTCCAGTATTGCGTGCAATGTCACAAGGTTATGAACGGAATGTGGTGGTTTTAACTCGTAATAGGGGATACCGGAAATCGGAAAAAGATATTCGTGTGCCTCGTTTTATCTATCGTCGCTATCCTAGGTTGAGGCTGGTGCTTAGCCGCCGTTGTGCGGTGTATAATGAACAGTTGGAACTTGTTGAAAAATTAGAGGATGAAGGACGTGTCATTGCTATTCGACCTGAAAAGAAAGTCGTGGTGAATCGAATAGAAAAAGATGTAAATAAGCTTACGGCTTTGTATGAAGAAGGCTATGCATGTGCCGAAAAGGTGTTGATGCCTTTATTGGAAGGAAAAAGAGGATAAAACTGTGGAGATGAAACCATAAAAAAATCCGGAATGTGGATTCCGGATTTTTTTATAGTTTTTATTTTGCGAAGCTGACAGCGCGGGTTTCACGAATAACCGTGATTTTTACTTGTCCCGGGTAGGTCATTTCGTCTTGAATCTTCTTGGCGATTTCGGTTGACAGGCTTTCCGTCTGTTTGTCGTCAATCTTGTCTGCACCTACAATGACACGGAGTTCGCGTCCGGCTTGGATGGCGTAGGTTTTGGTAACACCAGGATATGACATCGCAAGTTGTTCGAGGTCATTCAGACGTTTGATGTAAGCTTCTACAATTTCACGGCGTGCTCCCGGACGTGCTCCAGAGATGGCATCGCAGACTTGTACGATAGGAGCCAATAGACTGGTCATTTCCACTTCGTCGTGATGAGCACCGATGGCATTGCAGATATCTGCCTTTTCTTTGTATTTCTCTGCTAGTTTCATACCCAATAGAGCGTGCGGCAATTCAGGTTCTTCATCAGGAACTTTTCCGATATCGTGTAACAAGCCGGCTCGTTTTGCCTTTTTCGGATTCAATCCTAATTCAGAAGCCATTACGGCACATAGATTGGCTGTTTCACGAGCGTGCTGTAACAAGTTCTGTCCGTATGAAGAACGGTATTTCATCTTACCAATGATACGAATAAGTTCCGGATGCAGTCCATGGATACCCAAATCGATAGTGGTACGTTTACCCGTTTCAATGATTTCGTCTTCTACCTGCTTACGTACTTTGGCTACCACTTCTTCAATGCGGGCCGGATGAATACGACCGTCGGTTACCAGTTGATGCAAGGCCAGGCGAGCAATTTCACGGCGAACAGGGTCGAAAGCAGAAAGTACAATTGCCTCCGGAGTATCGTCTACTACGATTTCTACGCCTGTGGCAGCTTCTAATGCCCGGATATTACGTCCTTCACGTCCGATAATGCGTCCTTTAATTTCGTCTGATTCAATATGGAATACGGTGACAGAATTTTCAATGGCTGTTTCTGTAGCTACTCTTTGGATAGACTGGATGACGATTCGTTTCGCTTCACGGTTGGCCGTAAGCTTGGCGTCGTCCATAATATCATTAATGTAAGACTGTGCCTGGGTTTTAGCTTCTTCCTTTAAGGATTCTACCAGACGTTCTTTAGCTTCTTCCGCAGACAATCCTGAAATGGTTTCCAGTTTTTCTCTTTCCTGTGATTGAAGCGTATCCAGTTCTTCTTTTTTCTTTTCAATGATTACAAGTTGGGCGTCCAGATTTTCTTTGATGGCCTCTGTTTCGTTGCGTTTACGCTGAAGCTCTTCGTTCTTTTGGTTCAGCACCATTTCCCGTTGCTTCAATTTGTTTTCCGCCTGTTGGATTTTCTGGTTTCGGAGAGCGACTTCCTTTTCCAGGTCTGCCTTTTTGTTTAGAAACTTTTCTTTTACTTCCAGAAGTTTGTTTTTCTTGATTACCTCAGCCTCTGTTTCGGCTTCTTTGATAATGGTGTCATATTTCGTCTTCAAGCCATACTTAAAGAATCCATACGACAATGCACCTCCAACCAGGAAGGCCACAATCGCTAGTATTACTGTCGTCAACATTATAATTAGTTTAAATATATAAATAAAAAACGCATAAACTTCTCTGCGGGAAATCCCATCAGATAAAGCTTATGCGTGAATGTTTTCTCTTTATGTATCTGTCTATAAACCTTTGTTCCGGCTGTCTCGTATATATCTTTCAATATCTTCGTTCAGCTCCTTTAGCTTTTCTTGATAAGGTAAGGTGTCATTCCTTTCCTTCATGGAAAAATTTTCATAAGCTAAGTCAAGTGCTACCATTTTCCAGTGTTGTATGCTACTGAATTCAGGAAATGCACTTCGGTATTTATTTAGTTTATAATTAATCTGTTTGGCAGCTTCCCGATAACCTTCCTCTTCTGATGGAAGTATGGATACTGGATATCGTTCGTTGTCAATGAGTAGATTAAATCTCTTTTTTTCGTCCATAAAAGTATATACTTTACCGTCGTAGTCTTATTCATTCAGCAAAGCGATGCATTTATCGACTTCACGCACAAGTTTCGCCAGTCGTTGTTTCGTATCGCGGAGGTCGTTGTCGTTGATACTGAGAATACGGGCGTTTTTCAAATTGATATACTTGGTTTCCAATTCTTTCCGGCTATGCTCCAGTTGGGCCAGTTCTTCGTTTCTTTGGCTGATTTCTTTTTTTAAGGAGAGATTTTCTTTTTCCAGTTCCTCGTAAAGATACAGTAATTGTCTCAGTCTGCCCTCGAAAGTATTTAACAGCTTTTTGTCCTCTTCTGTCATCCGTATATCAAAAAATATACACAAATATACAGTATTGGTTGGAAAATCAAAAATATTTGTTGTGGATTTTATTAAAAATTGTGAGATTGTGGGCGGGTGAAATCTTTTGTGTATGGATTTTTTCTGTCTGATAATTCTTTTTACCTTTGTGGTTGCATTGAGGTGACATTAGATGCGTTTTTTTTTAATGTTTTAAAAATCAAATCATTATGTATACTGTTATAAAACGGATGGAAATTTCGGCCTCTCATCGTTTGCAGCTTTCTTATGAAAGTAAGTGTGAGAACCTGCATGGGCATAATTGGATTGTCACTGTGTATTGTCAGGCTGAGGAATTGAATGAGGACGGAATGGTAGTCGATTTTACGCACATTAAAGAAGTAGTAAAAGGGCAACTTGATCATAAAAATCTGAATGACGTGTTGCCTTGTAATCCTACGGCCGAGAATATAGCCAAATGGATTTGCGACCGTGTTCCTCATTGTGTGAAGGTAGAAGTGTGTGAATCTGAGGGGAATAGGGTGGTTTATGAAAAAGATTAATGAAATATTCTACAGTCTTCAAGGGGAGGGCTTTTATGTAGGTACACCGGCTGTGTTTGTTCGTTTCTCAGGTTGTAATCTGAAGTGTGACTTTTGCGATACGCGTCATGAGAAAGGTACTTTCTTGTCGGACGAGGAGATAGTGGAAGAGGTTTGCCGTTATCCTTGTCGGATGGTAATCCTTACGGGAGGGGAACCTGGGTTATGGATAGATGAACCTTTGATAGAAGCATTGCATCGTGCGGGTAAATACGTATGTGTGGAGACCAATGGGACTTGTGTACTTCCTTCTTCGGTTGACTGGGTTACTTGTTCACCGAAAAAAAGTGGAAGTTTGCATGTGGCACGGATAGATGAAGTAAAGGTGGTATTTGTGGGACAGGATGTGGAGCCTTATTTGCAGTTGAAGGCTTCCGCTTATTTTTTACAACCATGTTCGGGGAAAAATACCACTGAAGTTGTGGAATACATCAAACAACATCCTGTATGGAGGTTAAGTTTGCAAACACATAAGTTGATAGATATTCCTTGATTGTTTTTATACAAAATGTAAGAATATGCATTCAGACGTGTTGGTGTTTTTTAACAACTTTCACGCCTGAATTTGTTAATAAACATATTTGTTCTTGAGAGAATGTGTGTACAGACAATAAAAAAGATACTCCCGCTAATCACTATTAGCAGGAGTATCACAACACAAAAACTAAACTAGACTTAATTTTGTGAATGTGATACTTCATGCTGATAGTCAATTAATTATAGATGTTGACTTTTATACGACTGGAATGAAAGTGGAATATATTATCTTCTTTTCCGTTTGAATATCCTTTTATACCACTTTTCTTTTTCTTCTTTTATCCCATCATATAGGAGGCTTATTAGTGAGGCTCTATTTTCATATATTCTCTTTTTTATTTGAGATATATCTGCATTTGAATAGTTGTCAATTTGATTTGAACATAAATCCTGTAAATCGTTTATTATTCTATTTATATTTGTAGCAAGAGATTTATCGTATGATTGTATAATCGTAACAAAATTGTCAAGAAAATCATTTCTTAAATCTCTAAGTGCTCTATTAGCTCTTGCCTTTTGTCTTGGTATAAATCTGCCGTCATTAATTCTTTTCAACGAATTAATATTGTTATTAATTCGTTGATGTATTTGATTATAGAATGTATCAATATTGTTGAGATTGGGTTGTATTATTACAGACATGTACCAACTCTTTTTTGTCTCTTTTTTTCTATCTCTGTTGTTTATATAATTTTGTCTTATGAATATGGCTATAGTTAATATTATTGCTAATGTTGAAATTACATTTGCATAAAAATCAGTACTTATAATCTTTTCAAGCCTTTCTAGTTCATCTTCTCTTTTGTCGTAGTATAAGCTATCTAAAGGTTGGTATGCAAAGATGAAAGATTGGTTCATTAACGAATCATTCTTGAAATGAATATACGGTAAATTATCCATAAACTATTTTCTATTGTTATATTCTATTACAGCTTGTCTTTCATTGTCTGCAATATCTTCTTTTAGACATTTTATGACTTCTGGGTCTTCATCTTCAAAAGTAATTTTATACTTTTCATGAAAATTGTCTATACCTCCAAGATTACATATACTTTCATAGAATAATCCTAAGAAGAATGATGGGTTGAATGATGTTGTTCCTTCAGGTACTGATATTTCATATTCTTCTCTATCTTTATCACATTGGTTAAGTTTTAATTCTTCTCTTACTTGATACCCTTGTTTTCTACCTGTGAACATAGTGCTATTTGGTCCTCTATGCGCTTGGGTTAACCTTATTGTTTTCATTCCCTTTATTTTTTAAAGTCTTACTAAAATATTTTTTGTTTAGATATATCTTAACTTCAAGGAATGTACCTGGAAAATATTCCTGCATGTGTCTAAGGTAATTCTCTTCAGGTAATAAAGATATATCTTTTTCCTTATTTAGCGATAAGAAGTAGTTATTGTTCTCTTCATATGGTTCTACTTCATTATCACAACGTACACAAGTCTTTCCTGATATAATGTTTAAATGAGGTTTGTAGTCTGGATTTTCTTTTCCAAATGACCCCAGTGTTATAAATGCCCTGATGAAATTCATAGTCCCGTGTCCTCGACTCTCATCCTCGTATTTTAAACGGCTTACTCCGTCTTGTAGACTATATAATGTATATAAATCATCTTTATTTAGTTTGGATCCTACTTTCTCTTTCAATTCTGAATGCTTATTATACCATTTCTTTATATTTGTCATCATTTCTTTGTTTTTCTTTTCATTATTAATGATACCTTCTGAAATAGAAAATCCAAAATTTAATATTCCTAAGTTAAGTTCTATTATAGGTTCTCCATCAATAATATTTTTAAAAGAAACGCCGTCAACATACCATTCATTATGTGTACTATGATCTTCTGCATTATTAAAAATTTCGGATAAGAGTTTGTCTATTTTGTGAATACCACTAGCATTTAGGATTGCGTTTGATTGCACCAGTGATTCATTTATAAATTCTCTGACTATAGTACAAACAGCTCCTTTTTTGTTCTCTTTGTATGAGGTCTTGCTTGCCAAGTTTGTTTGTAGTCCTAAATATAGGAAACCTTCTTCAGGTTTAACATCCTCTACTTCTTTCTTTCCTATATTGTCTACTAACTTTAGAGCGAATAAAGACCTGTTTACTTTATTGCATTTTGATTTTTTGTATTTAATCTCTTTATCTGTAGGATTATAAAATCTATCGTTATATCGTACTTTTGTCTCAATTAGTTCTCTTACTATAATCTTTAACAACATTGCATTTGTAATATCAATTCTTTCACATATATTAAAATCTGCAATGGTAGTTTTATCTGTTAACAGATAGGATGACATTAGGCATTTAAAGAATGTTATACAGTCATCGCTATTCTCTTCAAAAGAGAATATTTTGGGAACAATTACTCTATCTGAAATATAGTCTTTATTTATAAAACCTTTTTTTCGGAAAAAAGATAAAAGATTGGTTTGTACTTTTATGTTGATACGTGGAAAAACTCCGGCCAATGCTTTTTTTCTTGGTTTTTGATTCCTTTTTTTAAGTTTATATCTACGTTTGTAAACTTTTAATTCTAAAATTCTTTCTTTTTTCATTTTTATTTTGTGTTTATTGATTGTTTGAATTGTCGTGCTTAAAGTATTGATTTACAGAGTAAGTTGATAATTGTGATGTTATGCTATACTTAATCTTGAGAATGCAATACTATCTATTTGAGAGTAATTATAAATGTTGACTATTATCCGATTGTTATATCCGAGAAGATGTGTGGTTTATTTTCTCGGTTTTGGGGGAGGTGGAACGTTCACTGTCCCCGGAACTTCTGCATAATCTTTTCCCATACTCATTTATTTTTTAGGTTTTGGAGGAGGTGGTACATTCACAGCCTTTGGCATTGAATTTTGATATCTATCTCCTGGAATCTTTGTCGTTGCAATATTCACTTCTGGAGGATATGCAACTTTTTTAATTGATTTTTCCATCTTATTTGTGCTTATAATGTTGTTATTTTATTTTTCGTAATATACACGGTTAATGTATTCTTTAGCTTGTTCATCTATCTTACGTTGAAATCTTGTAGAGATATTACGTACGAGCCTGTTCATCTGTGACATCTTGTCGCATTCCGTTTCTTTTAGCTTGAAGAATTCATCCATAGCCTGTTTTTCGTCGATGATGTCATGGTCGAACCGGTACCAGATGTTTTCAAGCGAGTTCATGTATTTGTTGTAGAAGTCTGCAAGAACATCTAGCGATGACAGTTCACTTTCACCTTGTACGAAGTTTGGAAGTACAGACTTTATAATAGATACGAATCCTATCAGCATAGAAGCGAAGAACGGCACTTTGTCATTCAGTAGAGTACCTAATGCACCTGCAGAGGCTGTGATGGCAACAAAGCCATTATATGCCCTGTTGTATCCTCTTCGTTTATCTGTATATTTTTGTATGCAGATAATGTTTGCCTTTGCCTGTTTCAATTCTTCCCAGATTCTATTTCTGCATATCATGTTATTCAGGTGATTCTACTTTGTCAATGATGAATGAACAATTATAAGAATAGATGCTATGTAAAGGCTATTACTTTTCCGTTTCCAATGCTTTGTTCAGTTCTTCTTCAGATACTTCTTTTTTCAATAGCCAGTGGTATACGTTTTGATTTCCCATTGTGACTGCGTAAGCTTGTACAAATTCCCATCCTTGTTTTCCGAAGTAGTTCATTGCATCCACCATAGAATTGAATTCTATATTCTTTCCGTTTTCGTCTTTCATGTATGATATGCCTTTCCAGAAAGAGGTTTCCTGTCCATAGTCAACTTGTACCTTAACTTTGTTGCTAAGAAGTTTTGAGGTTCCTACAAGTTCACAATAGATGTAGTTATTGGCATAAAGGCTGATTGATAACACAGCCACAAATAACGTTAATAAAAGTCTTTTCATGTTTTCAATATATTTTTTGTCATAAACGGTATGTTCTTGTTTATGATTAAGTGTAAATATTTATGATATTCATAGACTTTCTATAATTTCAAGTATATTTTTTGAAGATTCTTTCCGGTATCTTACTTTTACTTCGCTTTCCCAGTAGTTTCGTACTATATCGGAAAGTCCGTCTGGAACACTCAGTGTGACACTTGAATCTACAGAAGAAATCTTTACACTATTACCTATCGCATTTGCAGCTGTAAGCACACCTGTAATCTCTTTTGTAGATATTTTTTTCTTTTTTCCTTTCTCATCTAAAGAAGACTCCAATTCACTCATTATCGTATCTGATATGCTTTTTTTGTCTCTTTGTATAGGAACAGGATTAATATGTCCATTATTGAAGGTTGTAATACCGAACATTGATACTTCTTTTCCGTCAGGAGCAAGTTCTTTCGTCAATCCAATAAAATTGCTTCTGTAAGATTCGTCAGGTATATTCATTTTCAATGCTTCCATATCATTGTTATTGATATGTTGTATATTTGTTGTAATATCTTCGATTACATTCTCAAGGCTGCTAAATCCGGGAATGGTTGAATCGAAATCCTTTGTAAACCGAACAGTAAATGCAAGGCTTCCAGCCCTTGGGACAGATATATAAGCTTCGCAATAGTTCTTAAGTTCTTTTGAAACTTTTCCTTTTTTTCTGAATGGCTTTCCTGATTTCCGTTCTATGGTTCTTTCCGTGAGTTTTACAAAGTTGATGATTCTTCCGATAACGTCTTCACTTCTTGCCATTCCGTAGTTCACTCCCTTCCCGTTAATCACAAGCTGTATATCACCTTCCTGAAAATCTACTCCTTTTATCTCCATGTGACGTTTGAAGTTTACCATTTCAAGGAGATCTCTCATTTCTTCGGCAATTTCGTGTGGAGGTTCACCAAGAAGACCGTATGAAATCATTCTTTCGGCTTCTCTATAGTTTTTTGCATTGTATGCAAGACTCGCAGCGCTTCTGATAAGGATAGAGGTGGTAGGTTCGCCTAAATTATTTTCACGAGCGAACATCGCAGCTTCTTTTTCTTTTTCGAAGGCTTCAGCATAAAGCCTAATAGCTCCTTCTGCGTCTTTCATTGCTTTGAGCATATCGGCGTGGTCAGCAATTTCCATTGCTATGTTGTGGTGTTCCCTTATGTTCATAAGTCATCGCTTTTTTGCAAATTTAGCAAATGGAGAGCTAAATTCAACAATTGATATATATGCAGGTAACTGCGTAGAGTCTGATTGGTTCGTTTGTTTAATCTTTTTTTTGAATCTTGTTTCAAGAGGCTTTTCTCCTCCTGTAAATATTCCGGAGACCTCCAGTCTGGCCGACTTTTTAAATGGTATGTCATCATCATGGCCTAGCCAGTAGTCGACCCCTGTTCCTTTCCTAGAACGTTCTATGATTGTATAGTCTGTTTCATGTATGGCCAACATTGCAGAGATACATACGGCACCGTGTTCTGTGGTGTATTCCTGATCTTTATATGTCCTATCAATCTGGTCATCAAAATAATCTTCCCAGAGGATTTCATATTCTTTTTCGTTATCGCCTTTCAAAGGCATTATGACATTTTGAGGATGTCCTGACCTATGAAGGCAAACCATACATGCTTCATATAATTGACCGGCAGCAATTTTTGTTATACCAGGTAGACCTTCTTTTATTTTTCTAATATCTAATTCTTCTGGCATTATATAGTAGTTTTTACTTGTTTAATATAATAAATCACACACACATACACACAAATGTAGTTAAATTTTTTTATGTTTGATTTTGATTTAACTGAGAATTACATTGTTGGCCGTATTTTTTTACATGGTCAACGATTTTTTACCCTATCTTACGTTGGTTATTTGCTATTATTAGTTCCGCTTCCAGTTCCTTGATTCTTCTCTGCAGGTTGTTGATTGTGTCCTGCCATTTTTATTTATTTGGCTCAGTAACTTTGATTGAGGCTTGAACCATAAGGTTATTTATAACTTTAGTCATATTAGGACTTGGAATGATTTCTTCCAATTTACTCTTTAAATCATCTTCACTATCGACTTCATATTCTTCGCCATTTATGTAGTCATTCAGTATCAATGGGTAGAACTCTAGTGCAGAGAACACAATCTTCATGATTTGTAATCTATAATTCAACTTAGGAACTGTAGCATTAAACGTACACTCCCATATATTGGGATTTTTGGTTATCGGAGAGACTTGACTTATTATATAGATTGACACTGTAGAAAGTGTCTTTGTTGTAATTTCACCGACAACAAGTCCATTAGTTGCCTCAGTCAGGTTTTGTGCTTGAGCTTCCATAATTGTATTTGGTGCTACTGCTGTTGGGGCAGATACTTTCCATAAATTCTTCATTTCCATAATCTCATATTTTTAAGTTAAACTTTATTGGTAAATGGTCTGAATATTGCTTGTCGATTACAAAATTAGATGTTACAAGCTGTTTCTGATTAATACGTGTTATAATATCCAGCAGAGAATCGTCAAAAAAGTCTATCAGTTCCGGCCTTATCAGTACCTGGTCGTATATATGCCAGTAGAAATTGATTGATTTAGATGAATTGTAATACATCGTTCCAGACACCTTTCCTTTTCCTGTATCTCCAAGGAATCCCCACATCGGATTGTATAGGAATTCATATTCGTTACCTCTTACGGTAGCTTTTCCGTTATTGTTGATGACAGATTTATCCATCACAGAATGCAATCCCCTTGCTTTTATCATTCCCTTGTCAAAGGGATTCATGTTAAAATCACCGCAGATGATAGTTCTTTGATGTCCTACTTGCTGTTCCACTTCCTCGATGAATTCAGCCACTTCCGTAGAATATTCAGAGAGTTCATCATCCGTCATATTTATTTTGCTTGGCAAGTGGCAAGTTATCAGCGTGATATTCTTATTAAGTAAAGTACTGAAAAGTTGTTTTGCGCTTAATCTGTTCCTGTCATTAGAATTACTGATGAAAGATATGTCAAAACGGGTAAAGATTTTAACCTTGTCAGTCGGTGAATTTGAAGGTACGTATTGATATTTATACAAAGAAGGTTCTTCGTTGATTGCTTTCAACAACTCTTCTTCCATGCATTCAGGATATTCTGCAAGCATAAGAATGTCTACATCTTCCGTTATTGCGAGTTCTTTTATTGTTGGGAAGATGTCCTTATTTTTATGTATGTTCCAGAATATGAAATTCATTTTATCCGATTAATTTGTTATTCTTGAATATTGTCAGTTCTACTTCAAGGCGTTTGTTTATTGTTTCCAGTTCCTTGATTTTTCTTTGAAGGTTGTTGATTGTGTCCTGCTGGAAGGCTATTGTGTCAATCAGCTTGCTTAATCTGTCGTTTTCGTTTGAAGATGTTGGCTGTTCTGATGTCAGCAGCATTTCTCCATTACCGCGAAGAAGCCATTCTGCTGAAATGTTCTCAAATGTGATAAGTATGCTATTGATTGTTTGTAGACTTATCTCTCTGACACCGTTAATCTGATTACTGAATGTATTCTGCTTAATTCCGCATTTAATAGCAAAAGCCCTGTCAGATAGTCCGTAGTGGTTAATTATTTTTTTTATCCGTTCAATCATATTCTACATAAATGTTAAATAATCCTATATGAGATAATAATTATACCTCTATGTTTGCAAATTATCTCAAATGAGATTACCTTTGCAATACAAACATACACACATACAAAAATAGAAATTAAAACGAATAATTGAAAATGAAAACTGATGAATTTTTCTACGAAAATGAAGCTGAAAGTCTTAAAGCTGACATCGAAAAAGCTAAGTCTATGACAGAAGAAGAGATGCAATCTTACTTCAATACAGACGATAGCAAGGAAGAATTTATCAGCATGCTTGAAGATGAACTCAAAGTTGCTGAAAGCCACATTGTTGAAAATGATGATGATTTCGGCATCGTTGACCCCGGCTTTGCAAATGAAGCCGATTACTTGAGATACAAATTTGCGTAATAAAAACCTCACTAAAAGTCAAAACCATTATGGAAATTAAACCAACCAAGTATCAGCCAGGACAGAAAGTCTGGACACTTATAGGAATGAAGGCTGAAGAGAAAACAATCAAGGGTATCAGCATCAGTGTTGACTCCGATGGAGTACAGAAGAACTACTATCACATGTTGGTTCCAAAAGAAAAGGAATGCTCCAGTGAAGCATTTGCATCCTATTCCGAGAAAGAACTATTTAGTTCAAAGGAAGAGATGAGAATGAGTGTTTTCGGTGATTGACAAATCACATCCCGGTGTGGCCTGACCGCCACACCGGGAACAATAGAGAAGAGTTCCTTGACATCTTTTGGCTGACGGACATACTGGTATGGTATAGTAATTCACCGTGGATAACGGGCGGTCCGACAGAGTGTAGAATTGTAGCAATTCGGTCTGCGTATGCAGGCTTTATGATATAGCTGGAGTAGCTTAACGGTAGAGCACAACATGGGTTATAAAAAATAGAGATGCAATAATGAATATCGTTGATGAAAGGGTTCGACTCCCTTCTCCAGCCCTAATTCAAATTAGTTTGTTATGGTTATAGATAATTCGATAGAAACTGCCGAGTCATTGAAAAATCTATTTGCAATGCTTTATTTTGTGGCAGCATGGGCATTCGGCATGGTTTCTCCATGCCTTGTTTATGAAATATGGAAATCGTGTAAGGAAGAGCGACCTTTTGATTTTAACGGAGCCAATTATTGGTGTCCTATTGCGATTGTGATGTTGGTCATTTGTTCTGTATTATGTATGATTTCTTTTTTCTTTATGATTGCTGAGCATCTTTTGAGATTCGTTAATTGCTTGGATTAAGAAATTTTCTGTAGTCTCTTCAAATTTCGTGAATGCTTCCTCGTATTTATTGATTTTATCGGGGTATGGCAAATCCTTGCTGTATATTATGTCCCTGAGTTCATCATAAAGCAGTGAGGAACTTTGTACGAGTGAATCATATTTTTCATAAAGTTCTTTATCAAGGTAGAAATGCAATTTCAGGTTCTTGTTTTTCATGTCAATAAGAGGCTCATAAGCTATCTTATTCAATTCAAGGATGTCTGTTTGCTCATTGAGGATGTCAATCAGGTTGATGTTTCTCATTGCTGCCTTGTATGAAAGAAAAGAGTCGAGGAATTCTGATATGGAATTGACGGAGTTTGAGTAGAAGGTTTTGAATTTTAGTTCTTTTTTTCTGATACTCAACTTGTAAAGTTCTCTGATAAAAAAGAATATAATTCCTACTAGTAATGATAAGGAATCTAAGTGGTTAAGAAGAAGTTCGATAAAATGTTTCATAAATCTTAATTTTTGAATTTCCAACACAAAATTAAGAAATCCCTCCGGAGAAATTCCATGATTATAAAATTCCGGAGGGAACATTCCGAGGTTGTTTAATGGCAGAACGGCACCAGTCTGAGGGCATAAGGATTTTTGGTGCAGGTGGCGGTTCGAATCCGTCTCTCGGAACTTAAACTTATTAGTTATGAAAGTATTTAGTCGTATATGGATGCTGATGGTAGCTATATGTGCTGTTGGCATGTTGTATGGAGCAATCACAATACCAAGTCCGGTGCAGGGTATATGGATATGCTCCTGTATAATCATTGTAATTGCATCGGTATATGCTTGTGTTATAATATGGAAAGAAAGGTAGAAGTTATGGGCAAAAGACCTATTGTATCGACATTACGATCCATGAAAATAGATGAAGAGGTTATTTTTGGTATTCATCAGAGAATTTCTCTTATGGGTACAATAGCCAATAGGTTGGATGTTGAACGTGCTTCAGGTATGTCATGGAAATGCAAGACAGACCGTGAAGCCGGAATTGTAACGGTTAAACGTGTTAGCTGATGGTGTTCGAATTAAATGGGAAGTTTATGACTACAATATTGTCAGATAATACAGCAGGAATGATTCTTGAGAACATACTTCTTGCAATGGAAGGAATAAAGTTCAGCAAGTCTCAGGCATCAGGAATAGTCGGTTCCGAGAACCGGTTGGAAAAGCTTGTTGAGAGCGGTAAGATACGTGCTGAGAAGAAGGCAGATTGTCAGAACGGAAAATGGTTCTGCAATGGTGCTGATGTGTTAAGGTACTGTTCGTACAAGAAGAGACATAAAAAAAGGAACAAGTCTAAAAGCCTGTGAAAGTGGTTATTTTCTACATAAATGTTTACGTTTTAATTTCTTGGTGTACGGACTGGCTTGTGAAAGTCGTCCGTACACACACTGGGCAATTAGTTTAATGGTAGAATATCGACAGTTTCCATGTATTATTGTTTCTTTAAATTGTCTTGCTTTGTCGAAGGTACGGGTTCGAATCCCGTATTGCCCGCAACCCTTTATAAGTTATCCGTTACAAATCCGAAAGTAGGGCGAAGATAGCGCAGGTTTTATCCGCACGGCATCGGTTAGCCGTTGACTCTATCTGAAAGGTAACGCGAAATCGGAAAGGATTGATTGTGTGATGTGCCCCGGAGAATATGCTTCGGGGCTTTTAATAGATAATTTTATGGATGAAATACTTGCTGGTAAGATTTGCCCATACTGTGGTAAACCTACCGAATTTGTTGACAGCTCCGTAATATACGGACGTTCGTACGGTATGATTTATATATGCCGTGATTGCAGGGCTTATGTAGGAGTTCATAAAGGAACAGACCAGGCATTAGGCCGTTTGGCAAATGCAGAACTAAGAGAGGCCAAGAAAGAAGCTCACTTCTATTTTGACCAGATAGCTAAGACAGACCTTATAAATAAGATTTGGAAGAAACATATCCCAAATACATCAAACAGGAATAAGGCTTACCTGTGGTTATCCATTCAATTAGGGATACCACACGAAATCTGTCACATAGGTATGTTCGATGTGAAGGATTGCAAACGTGTTGTTGAGTTGTGTAGACCTATCTGTGATACAAATGTTAAGGCGTAAAAATGGCGAAGTTTCTGTTTGCAAAACTTGACCATCTGAACTACCTTTACTGATGTAATGAACTAAAAGTCAAACCATTAATACTTTAATTATGGCTGAAAGAAAAGCTAAAACAGAAGTTCCTGAAAAAGATAATCAGGAAGAAAAACAGGAAGAAAAAGAAGTGCAACAGACACTTTCTGAAAAGGTTGGTAACATAAGAACCTTGAAAGCGAACGAGATTGAATGTCGAATCGGTACAATCAATGAGAAAGGATGTACATTGTTGCTGTACAAGGATGCCCGTGTGGATATGAGGCTGCTTGATGAGGTGTTCGGCCCCATGAACTGGAAGAGAGACCACGAAGTAGTGAACGGAAATCTGTTCTGCACCATATCCATTTATGATGAACGTAAAAAGGAATGGGTGAGTAAACAGGATGTCGGTACGGAATCTAATACCGAGAAGGAGAAAGGACAGGCTTCGGATGCTTTCAAACGTGCCGGATTCAACTGGGGGATTGGTCGAGAACTTTACTCGGCACCTTTTATTTGGGTGAAACTTGAGCCAAGCGAAATCAGTAAGAGCACTTCGGGTAGATGTTCTACTTATACTAAGTTCTCTGTAAGCGAGATTGAGTATGACGAGAACAGAGAGGTTAGTAAATGTATCATTGTGGACCACAATGGTGCTATAAGATACCAGTTCCCAAAGCCAAAGGAACAGAAATCTGAGCAGCCTCAACAAAATTCAAGCGTATTTTCCGGTAAACAGCTTCAGGAAGCGATTGATAAAGTAAGGGCATGTAAGAGTAGATCTGATATTAATGCTGTGTGGAAAAAATATACTGCAATGCAAAACAACCTTGAGTTCAAGAACGAGATTCAGAACATGTGTAAAAAATATCCCAAATGATAGAATTAGTTAAGTCAAGTGTGGTTTTCAATGAAGAGAACCACACCTATTTCCTGGGCGACAAGCAGCTTTCAGGAATTACAGGAATGATTAAGAGACAGTTGTTCCCTGATAAGTATAGAGATGTTCCTAAGTTTGTGCTGGAAAAGGCTGCTGAGAGGGGCACAAAGGTCCATCATGATTGCCAGTTCGCAGATGTAACGGGATTTGAGCCAGAAAGCAATGAGGCACTTAATTACTTAATGATACGTACTGGTGCTGGTTATACAGCTCTTGATAATGAATACACAGTCTCTGATGAAGAGCACTTCGCTTCAAATATTGATTGTGTCTGGGAGAAGGATGGAACTATAGCACTTGCCGACATCAAGACAACGTATAAGCCGGATATTGAATACCTCGAATGGCAGTTGTCAATATATGCGTACCTGTTCGAAAAGCAGAATCCTGAGCTGAAGGTTTCTAAACTGTACGGTGTATGGCTTTACAATGAAAAGTCAGAGCTTATTCCACTTGTCCGGAAATCTGACGTGGAGGTCAAAAGGCTGTTGCAGTGTGAGATTGAGGGAACACGTTACCTTGATACTGAAACTGCACTTGAACACAAGCAGGATGAAGTACAGCTATTGCCAAAGGACGTGATAAACAAATATCTTGAAGCTGTAGCGGAAGTTGAGAGAATACAGCCGTTCATTGACGGTTTCAAGGATTCGTTGAAACGCGCAATGGTTGAACACGATGTCAAGTCGTGGGACACAGGTGTATTGAAAGCTACCATAACACCTGCAGGAATCAAAAAATCTTTCGACACTAAGAGGTTTCAATCTGAGCATCCCGAGTTGTATAAACAGTACATCAAGGAGACTGAAACTGCTGCATCTATAAGAATCACATTAAGAAAGGAGGAAGAAAATGCTTAATAAGGTAATGCTGATAGGGCATCTTGGAAAGGACCCTGATGTAAGAACGCTTGATTCCGGAACAAAAGTCTGCCAGTTCACACTGGCAACGACGGAAAAGGGATACACGTTGCAGAATGGTACTCAGGTACCGGACAGGACAGAGTGGCACAATATTGTACTATGGAAGGGGCTTGCTGAGGTTGCAGGTAAATATCTTCACAAGGGAGACAAGGTTTTTATCGAAGGTAAAATCAGATCCAGAAGTTATGAGGATAACAGTAAGGTGAAGAGATATATCACAGAGATATTCGCAGATAACATGGAGATTCTTTCCACAACATCTAAGAGTGGTTCACAGAATAATGTTTTTGAAGCTCCATTACCATCAGAGACTCCAAGTGATGATTTACCGTTCTGATTATGGAAGCTACTATAATTAAGAAAGACGGTAAGGCCACCATGGACAAGGATTTCAACTTCATGCTAAGCCTTCTCCGTAATGGTGAATATACTCTTACCATCAAGAGAAAGACTAAGCCCAGGACGCTGGACCAGAACGCACTCATGTGGATGTGGTTCAGGTGCGTGGGTGGTGCCTTGCGTGAGTTCACCGGTGAAGCGTACTGGAGTACAAAGGAAGGTGTGGAAACGATACATGACCTGTATTGTAAGAAATTCCTTACAAAGATGGTTGTTACCCCTAAAGGTGAAACAACGGAACTCGCAAGAGGTACAAAAGGTCTTAGCACTATGGAGATGTCACATTTCCTGGATGCTGTCAAGACTGATATAATGACTGAATACGGTATACAGCTACCGTTACCTACAGACAAGTATTATTCGGCATTTGCAGCCGAGTACGAAAACAAATATTAATATGGCAATAATTAAAGATTACGAACCGGAAGAACTGAAGTTTGTTCTTCCGGAAGCAGTTCGGGAACAGTTTCCAATGGAACTGCAATTTGAGAACGCTGAGAGTGAGAAAGACATTCTGAAAGCAGTGAACGAACACTTCAATGCTTTGTTCCCTGAGAACGAGATGGCGCTTCGCTACATGGATGACGTGGAGAAATCGGACCTTCGTGGGAAATACTGCAAGCTTGTAGAGCAGGAGCTTCCTGAAGCTGAGAATGCTTTGCTGAACGCTAAGGAAGAGGCAAAACGTATCAAGACGGATGCTGAGGAAAGGTTGAATTCATTGAGCAAGCAGATTAAGGATTACGCTGCAAAAGTACAGGAAGGAACAGAGGAAAAGCAACTTCCGGCTACAAAGACTTTCCGCATAGCATTGAATGGATATTTCCTGTATTACTCAATTCTTAACGGAAAGGTCGTGCTGGCCAAATCTGAAAAGATTCCATCCTACGACAAATCATCATTGTGGGCACAGGAAGACAAGAACCGTGTGGCAATGATGGAGCTTTTCCAGCACCTGAGAGACCTTCTGATGAAGAGTTTGACAAGGAGCATGACATGATTCCGGACGATGAAGGTGAAGTGATGGGTGAAGATGATTTCAATCAAGCTGTAGGAGATGAGTAGATTGCAGCATAAGCGTGGCCGCAAGTCCAATTATGCACATTCTCTTAACAACCCATATTGGGAAAAGGTTGCAAGAGAGGTGAGGTTAAGGGATGGGCATAAGTGCATGATTTGCGGCGCACGCTATCCTTTGGAAGTGCATCACAAGACATATAAGATAAATGGCGTTTCAATTGTAGGAAAGGAACTTGAGCACCTTGATTGCCTTGTTACTCTATGTGCTTCCTGCCACGAAAAAGTTCATAAAGGAATAATCAGATTATGAAGTTTCAATTAAGAGATTACCAGCAGAATGCAAGTAACGCAGCAATTGCACATTACAAGCTGAAGAATGGAAAGAATTACCTGATGGTGTTGCCTACCGGCTGTCATGCAAAAGGAACTAAAATTCTTATGTATGACGGTTCTATGAAGAATGTTGAGGACATAAAGGTAGGAGATTGCCTTGTAGGAGATGACGGAAAAAAAACGTACTGTGCTTGAGCTTCATAGAGGTATTGACAAACTTTATGAGATTAAGCCAATAAAGGGTAAGACATTTATTGTAAACGGAGGTCATATACTGTCCCTTTACAAAACGAATGAAGGGAAGAATCATCCTTCTTGTATGTCAAGAATAGATGAAATATCAGTAGAAGAATACATCACGAAGAGTAATAATTATAAACATCTCCATAAACTGAGAAGAGTGAAATTCGTAGATTTTGGGAATGAGGAAATAAAGGTTTTTGAACCTTACTTTCTTGGATTGTATCTTGGTGACGGCACTTCGACAAATGGAATAAGCATTACGTCACAACGTAAGGAAGTTGAGGAATATTTGTACTCATTTGCAGCAAAGCATAATGTAAAGGTAAGGAAAGCGACAAAGCCTGACAACCTTGCGTCATCTTATTGCTTTTCTAATATTAGAGTGAGCAGGATGACCCCCAATCCTATAAAATTGGTTTTGGAAAGTCTTGGTCTATCAGGATTGACATCTGCTTTTAAGTTTATACCGATGGACTACAAGACAGCTTCCAAATCTGACAGATTAGAACTCCTTGCAGGGTTGCTTGATACAGATTCTTACTACGATAAGGATAGAAACATGTATGAATATTGCACTAAATCCGAAAGGCTTGCTGACGATATTGCATTCCTCTGTCGTTCGCTTGGTTTTTACTGCGGAGATAAATCAATTAAGATAGTAAACGGTGAAACATATTACCGAATGACGATAACAGGAGAGCTTGATATTATCCCGACAAAAGTTAAAATCAGGAAAGGGAAACCTCGCTTACAAAAGAAGAGTGTTCTTGTTACAGGATTTTCCGTTCATTACATAGGTAATGGTGAATATTACGGATTTACCATAGATGGAAACCATTTATATTGTGATGGTCAGTTTTTCATTCATCATAACAGTGGAAAAAGCCTCATCATAGCTGACATAGCAGCAAGGCTGAATGAACCGTTGCTGGTGTTCCAACCTAACAAGGAAATACTTGAGCAGAACTTCGCAAAGTTGCAGACATATGGAATCTTTGATGCCGGATGCTATTCAGCCTCTGTAAAAAGAAAGGATATAAACAGGATTACTTTTGCTACTATCGGTAGCGTATATAATCACATGGAAGATTTCAAGCATTTCAAGTATATATTAATAGATGAATGCCATTTGGTTAATCCGTCACAGGGAATGTATTCAGATTTCTTCGCTGCAGCAGAGAGGCGTATAATCGGACTTACTGCTACTCCATATAGATTGTGTAGTACGATGAACGGTTCGATGCTTAAATTTCTTACACGCACACGACCGAGAGTTTTCAGTGACGTAATCTATTATTGTCAGGTCAGTGAACTACTTGCAAGAGGTTTTCTTACCAAACTGAAATATTACGACCTGACAAAAATAGAACTTGTGAATGTCAGAAGAAATTCAACCGGTGCGGACTTCGATGACGCGAGTCTTTCAAAGGAATTTGAACGTGTGGACCTGTATGGATACCTGATAAGCATGGTAAGAAGGCTGCTGGCTCCTAAGAGTGGAATACCGAGACGTGGAATACTGGTGTTCACGAGGTTTGTAAAGGAGGCTGAAATGCTAACCCATGAGATACCTTGTAGCGCTGTGGTCAGCGGAACTACCCCTAAAAAGGAACGTGAACGGATTTTGGCAGACTTCAAGTCCGGAAAGATAAAGGTTGTTGCCAATTGCGGTGTACTCACTACAGGATTTGATTATCCGGAGCTGGATACAATCGTTCTTTGCCGGCCTACGATGTCACTTGCATTGTACTACCAGATGGTAGGTCGTGTTATACGGCCATATCCAGGGAAGGAAGGATGGGTCGTTGATTTGTGCGGAAATATAAAGACTTTCGGTAAGGTGGAGGACTTGAGGATTGAGCAGCCGGAGAGAGGAAAGTGGATGGTCAAGACGAACGGTAAACAATTAACCAATGTAATACTATAGCCTATGTATGTAATAAGAGGACAGATACCAAGTAAGAGTAACTGTTATAAGATAGTGAATGTAAATGGTCATGCAAAGCTGGCCAAACAGAAGGTTCTTACTGAATATGAAAAGAATTTCTATATTCAGTGTCCGGAACGTGGGAGGATGGTCAAAGGATATTTCAAGCTGAAAGCCAAGATATATTATTCAAGTAACCGTCCGGATCTGGACAATTCTCTTAAGATTCTTCTTGACTGCCTGCAACAGACCAAGACGATTGATAATGACAGATATTGTGTTCAAATAGACATTCAGAAATTCATCGACAAGAAGGAGCCACGGATTGAATATGAGGTAATGCCGATAGAGTTCTGAAAGTAGGAGGTACTTATGGCCAGACCAAACAAACAGGGGATTGATTATTTCCCATTTGATGTTGATTTTTTCTCAGACATAAAAATCAGGAAGATTGCAAGGGCATGCGGTTCACAGGCTACTTCCATACTAATCTGCCTGCTGTGTAATATCTACAAGGATAAAGGGTATTACATTTTGTGGGATGAAGATTTGCCTTTTGTTATTGCTGACACAGTTGGGGTTTCCGAGGGCGCTGTTAAGGAAGTTATATTGAAGGCTCTGCAAGTTGATTTTTTTGACCAGGACATATATAATAAGCATAACGTACTTACCTCGTTAGGTATTCAGAAGCGATTCAAGTCCGCGGTTTACAAGAGGGAAAAGATTGAGTACATTGAAGAATATATGGTTTCCGATGTAAGAAAAATAGTTTCTGACATCAAAAACCAAGTTTCTGACGTCAGAAGTACACAAAGTAAAGTAAAGAAAAGTAGAGTAAAGAAAAGTAAAGAAAATGATAAAGAAATATCTCCTGAAGGAGATACAAAGAAAGACGAGCTTTCTTTGAAGCCTCATCCGCAAATAGAACATGTTGATTTTGTCAAATTGCAGGAATACTTCAATACTACTTTCAACGGTAAATTGTCAGTGGTCATGAACATGACCGAAGCAAGGCGCAAGGCTGTCAAGGCAAGAATAGCCCAGTACGACAAGGAAACTGTATTCACCGTATTGAAGAAGGTGGCTGCCAGTCCATTTCTTTTAGGGTGTAACGACAGAAACTGGAAGTGCGATTTTGACTGGATTTTCAAGGCTGGAAACTTCACTAAGATTTTGGAGGGTAATTATGACGAAAAACGAAATAACAATACGGCAGGAGGCAGAAAGGAATCAGTTAGCCGTCTTAAAGGCCTCGCCGAAGCAATACTTACAGATTCTGAAACCTAAGAGTATCGATGATGTTTTTGCATCCTCAGTGCCTGCACTTGTAACAGTTGCCATGGAATTCGGAGAAAACCATGCACGTGCAATTGTCGTGATATTGCTGTCGGAGGTTGTGGATTTCTTCAATGCGTCAAATACAATGAATGATTCACAGGTAGCCATTACAACTGATTTAATTATCGAGGAATATCCGTATTTCAAGATTGATGATTTGAAGTTGGCTTTCCGAAATGCTATGAAGGGTAGATACGGAGAGATATATAATCGTCTGGATGGCTCTGTTATCATGGGGTGGCTGAATCAATATAATCGTGAGAGATGCGCTAAGGCTGACGTAATATCGTACAATGAGCATAAGGTAAGGGTTCAGGAAGAATCTGGGTTGTATTATGATGATTACCGAAAACAATTAAAGGTTCTGGCATCACATGGAGACAAGAGTGCACAGGAAGCGCTCCGTAGATCTGATGATATACTTTCCTTCATGAAAGAAAAGAAAATGGAGAAACAGAAAAAGATACTTGAAGAGTATGAGCGGAAACGTAACGAAATTCGAAATCAAGTTCAACAAAAAGGGGTACCTGAAAAAAGATGAAATATGCAATTTTTTTGGCTGGAATAATGTACATCTTACCGTTAACGGACATTGCATTGTGAGCGTAAGGTCAGATAAGATGGAAGCATTCGAAAAGACTGTAGAACGGCTTTTTATTTCAGTGATAAAAAGGATGTAAAATGGCGAAGTTTCTGTTTGCAAAACTTGTCATTCTGAACTATCTTTACTGATGTAATGAACTAAAAGTCAAACCAATAAATAATAAAATTATGGCAGAAATTAAAAATCTACCGGTGAGTTTAATTCAAACGTCACCTAGAAATCCTCGTAAAACATTCGATGAGGAAAAGTTAAAGGAACTTGCACAGAACATTGAAGAACAGGGACTGCTGCAGCCTATCACAGTAAGAGTAATCAAGGAAGGTGATTCTGTAATAGATGAAGATACTGGAGAAGTTATCAATTCGGAATCTAAGTATGAGATTGTATGCGGTGAGCGACGTTTCCGAGCATGGAATATGCTTGCAAAAAAATCCGACAAGTATAATGAAATACCGTGCATAGTCAGGGAAATGACTGACGAACAGGCTTTCGACGCTATGATAACTGAGAATTTGCAGCGGCAGGATGTCGATCCGGTTGAAGAAGCGATAGCATTTTCCCTGCTTCTAGAAAATGGCAATTCAGTTGATGATATAGCTTTGCGATTTGGAAAGTCTACCAGATTCGTGCAGGACAGGGTAAAGCTGAAAGGACTTATTCCTGAGCTTATCGAGATGCTAAGAGAAGACCTCATTCCTATCTCCGGCGCCATGTTGCTTGCCAAACTCGATGTAGACGCTCAGAAGGAATTCTATAACGAAGAAGTGAATGGTGAGGATGGAGTAACCTTGTCAGATATTAAGGATTATATTGATGACCTGTTTTGTGTCATTGATAAGGCACAGTTTTTTTCTGAGGATAATTTCAGTGATTCGATTCCATCATGCTCTAGCTGCATCAATAACACTGCCAATCATGGGTGCCTGTTCTACGAAATGAAAGGTAAGGAGCAGAAGTGCATTAATCGTGAATGTTTCTCCAGGAAGCAGCAGGAATATGTCAAATACCGTGTGATGAAGGAGGCTGAAAATCTCGTCAAGAAGGGTGAGCCTCTGACATTCGGAAAATCTGTCATCGTAATCGAACCTCCTCGGTCATGGGATACTGAGAGTGAGAAACAGAGAAAGGAAGATACGATTAAGATGTATAACGATATGGGATTTGAAGTCGTATATAGTAGTGTATTCGACCATCCGTGCTTTTATTCTGAATCTGATGAAAGGATTGCAGAGAAACTTGAAAATAATGAGGTATATAGATGCATAGAGGTTCTAGGTTACAGCAGACCGGAATTCAAGGTGTCATTTTATTATCTCAAGAAATCTTCATCTGTCAAAGGTGCTTGTAATGTTTCCAATCAGATTGAGGCTGAGAATATCAGACAGAAGATAAAGAGAAATGGGGAGCTGATGGTGGAGAAGAAAACTGAAACCATGCGTAAATGGGCGGATGACATGGATGATTATACGAGCAAATCTGATGGAATGTCACCGAACGAGCAGATTATATTCGATGTGTTGGTAATGAAGGGTTGTGGATACCTGTTTCAAAAATCAATAGGGCTGAATATAAATAAGATTGATATTGTGCAATATGTTACAGATAATGCTAAGGAAAGGAACAAATGGTACAGAGAGTTTATTCGTGCAAAATTATCTGAAGCTGCTGTGATGTATGATAGTGATTTGAAGAAATTACAGGATATGCTTTTCAGCGAGCAGTATCCTGAAAGATACAACGAGATGACTTCAAAACTCACAAGTTCATACGCTAAAAAGGAAGAAAATCTGAATGAGAAACTTAAGGAACTTGTCGGTGAACAGTAATTGAATTAATGATATGGAAATGAATCATTCCCCTTGATAATAAAAGTTGATACATAGTCCGATAACAATAACTTAGATAATTATGATTACATTAAACAGATTGGCTAAAAGATGTTTTGAGATAGCGTTGAAGCGTAAAAAAATGACTGAAAGCACTTCTCCTAAGGCTGTAGTGCTGGCCATATCGTCGGAATGGAGGGAACTTGCCGAGGCCGGGAAGGAGCGAAGCAATCATATTCCATCCTGGAGTGAGCGTGAGGAAGAAGCCGCAGATGTCATAATAGCTACACTTACATATCTTGAGAAGATAGGATGCAACGACATCGAGCAACTTTTGAAGGATAAAGTGGAGTTTAATTCGTACCGTACTAAGTGATGTTCCGGCTATTATGTGATGTTGATTATTAGTGTTGTTGATTAAATAGTTGGTATATGACAGAATTTGAATTTCAGACAATCCAGACAAGTCTGCTGGATTTCAACAAGGGCCAGCTTGATGGCCTGCCGAAGAATCCCCGGTTCTTCAGGGATTACCGTTATGACGCTATGAAGAAAAGCATAGAGGACAGTCCTGAGATGCTTAATCTTCGTGAACTAATTGTCTATCCTGTAGGAGAAAGATACATTGTAGTGTGCGGTAATTTAAGACTTAGGGCCTGCAAGGAACTTGGGTACAAGGAACTTCCTTGCAAGGTTCTAAATCCTGAGACTCCTGTAAAGAAGCTGCGTGAATATGCGACAAAGGATAACGTGTCATTCGGTGAGAATGATATGGACGTGATGATGAACGACTGGGATAAGTCTGAACTTCAGGAATGGGGGATTGAGTTTGCTCCGGAGCCTGAAAAGGATGAATTCAAGGAGCGTTTCGAAGCCATAACGGATGAAACTGCCGTCTATCCACTTATACCCAAGTATGATGAGAAGTACGAGCTATTTATTGTCATGTCTTCTAACGAAGTGGACAGCAACTGGCTGCGTGAAGCACTTGACATGCAGCACATGCAGAGTTACAAGACCGGTAAAGTGAGCAAAAGCAATGTAGTTGATATTAAGGATGTACGCCATGCAATTGAGAATCGTAATACCAAGTCATAAGAGACACGACAGGGTGTTCGCAAAAAAGCTGGTGAACGACCCGATAATCTGCGTTGCTGAGAGCCAGGCAGACGTGTACAGACAGTTCAATCCAGACTGTGAGATAGTCACCCATCCGGACGATGTTGTCGGCCTCATCCCCAAACGCAACTGGATGGCGAAGCATTTCAGGAACCTGTTCATGCTGGACGATGATGTCCATGCTTGCAAATCTATTTACGTCGAAAAAGGAGAACCTTCGAGAATCAAGGATAAGGACGAGATAACTCGTATAATTTTCAATCTTGCCGAGATGGCTGAGATGATGGATGTGCATCTTTTCGGGTTTACCGCACGCATATCTCCGGTCATGTACGATGAAACTGCATTCCTTTCGTTGTCCAAGATGATAACCGGATGTTCTTATGGAGTGTTTTACAACAAGAACACATGGTGGAATGAAGAGCTCAGGCTTAAGGAGGATTTCTGGATTTCCTGTTACATGAAGTACAAGGAAAGAAGGATACTTACTGACCTTAGATACAACTTCGAGCAGAAATCCACCTTCGTCAATTCAGGAGGTCTTGCCGCATTCCGGAACCAGGCAGAGGAGCAGCGTTCAATAATGCTTATCAAGAAGCATTTCGGAGACAGCATTAATCTGAAGGGAAGTACCAATAACGGTAAGGACAAAACAAAGCAGCTTGTTAAGTACAATATAACTTGCAAGTTCAAGTTTTGAAAATGGCGTAAAAATGGCGAAGTTTCTGTTTGCAAAACTTGTCATTCTGTATTAATTTTACTGATGTAAGATAATAAATGTCAATGATTTATGATTATCAGAACTGTTAGAGGATATGATTTTTTTGAGGTGTCGTCAGCGATGCAGAAGGCTATAAGACGGGCTGACACTGCTGTTGCCGGATATTTTGCCTTGGAACTGTGGACAAGCGGTTACAGGGATTATGTCTGGAAGCGTTTATATACGATTTCCGCTGAAGATTGCTATGGACTTATTACGTCTGAAATTGAAGCATTGTGGCAAGGACACGAACTTGTCAACAAGTCCTCAAAGGAGCCAAAAGGTAGAATATTTGTCAGCAAGGCAGTAATACTTCTGTGCTATTGTCGTAAATGCAGGGATGCAGATCACCTTCAGAACTTCATTTACGATAAGAATATGATTAATGCAGACGAATGGCTGGAAGATGTAAGGAGAAATCCTATTCCCATTCCTCCATATACATTCGATGTGCATACCAGAAGAGGCAAAAAGATGGGACGAACAAAAGAGGAATTCTTCCGTGAAGAATACGAAGCACTTAATCCTCGCGAAAGGGGCCTTTTTGATGGTGTTGTATGATAATATGCCACGCATTGTCGTGGCATATATTACTAAAAGTCAAACCGAAAAAATTAGAATTATGGAAAAAGATGTTTATGGCCAAGAGAATCTTAATGGCTGTGTTGAAGAGGGGTCAAAGAAAGTTGACCTTGAAAAAAATCCAAAAGGAACAGAACTTAAAGTTGCTCACCAGCGGGAGATTGAGAAGCATGGAAAGTATGTGGCTGTCCCCGGTGACAAGACACGGACGCGAATCTTCGTCCGCAACGGTGAGAACGTGGAAAAGAAGATAGCCGCTTATCTTGATAGGATAAACAACAGACCTCAAAGATGGAACTGATATGATAAAGTTACTCTATATAGACCTTTTCTGCGGTGCCGGTGGAACCAGTACCGGAGTAGAAAACGCACGCTACGAAGATGAACAGTGCGCTAAAGTGATAGCATGTGTAAACCACGATGCAAACGCCATCGCCAGCCATGCGGCCAACCACCCGGATGCGCTGCACTTCACGGAGGACATCAGAACACTGGAACTGTCCCCCTTGGTGGCCCATGTGGAACGAATGAAGAAGATTTATCCGGATGCACTGGTTGTGCTGTGGGCCAGCCTTGAATGTACGAATTTCAGTAAGGCCAAAGGCGGACAGCCACGGGACGCTGACAGCCGGACACTGGCTGAGCATCTGTTCCGCTACATCGAAGCCATTAACCCTGACTATATACAGATAGAGAACGTAGAGGAGTTCATGAGCTGGGGAGATATGGACGAACATGGGCATCCAATTAGCAGGGATAAGGGTCGTTGCTATGAGAAATGGAAACGGAATGTGAAGCGATACGGATATGACTTCGATTGGCGTATTCTGAACGCTGCTGATTATGGTGCTTATACTACCCGTAAGCGGTTCTTCTGTATCTTCGCCAAACGTGGCCTGCCTATCGTATTCCCAGAACCGACACACTGCAAGGATGGGAAAAACGATATGTTCGGTCGGCTGGAGAAGTGGAAGCCTGTCAAGGATGTGCTGGACCTCTCCGATGAGGGAGAAAGTATCTTCTGTCGGAAGAAACCGCTGGCCGAGAAAACTCTTGAACGAATCTATTCCGGCTTGATTAAGTTCGTGGCCGGAGGTAAGGAGGCTTTCTTAGTGAAGTACAACTCCATGAGCCTGACGGGAAAATACAAGGCACCCAGCGTTGACGAGCCATGCCCGGTTGTGGCAACACAAGGACGGCTTGCATTGGCCAAGGTAAACTTCGTTCATGGTTCTTTCGTGTCTGCTTATTACGGAAACGGTCACAACCATTCGGTCGAGCTTCCAGCCCCGACAGTTACGACTAAAGACAGGTTGGCATTGGTAAATTCTGTTTTCATAGACAACCAGTACGGTACCGGAAAACCTACATCCATTAATCAACCGGTTGGTACAGTAACCACGGTGCCTAAGTTCAATATGGTAAGCTGCAAACCGTGGATAATGAATACAGCTTTCTCTAATGTAGGAAGCAGCATCGAGCAGCCGTCGCAAGTAATCACAGCTAATCGTAAATGGCACTATCTTATGAATCCTCAGTTTGCTAGTGCTGAAGGTTCTGTGAACAATCCTTTTTTCACGCTCATAGCCCGCATGGACAAAATGCCACCTTATCTGGTAGAGGTTGAAGGAGGTATCGGCATACAGGTTACACCTGATGACAGTCCGATGACAATCAAGATTAAGGAGTTTATGGCTTTGTATGGCATCATTGACATAAAAATGCGTATGCTTCGGATTCCGGAACTAAAAAGAATCATGGGATTTCCGGAAGACTATGTACTGATTGGGCCACAGTCAGACCAGAAGAAGTTTATCGGTAACGCCGTGGAGGTGAACATGGCCCGCGTGCTTTGTGAGGCCATCTGTAAGGAGATTATAAGAAAACGAAAGGTTGCATGATATGGGAAAGCTGAAAGTTTATTATGGATGGGCTAGAATTGGAAATGTTCGAAAGAAACGTGCTTTGTCGGTCATGTTTGAAAACGAAATGCTTGGATGCAGGAGTGAGAGAGGACAAAGGTGTCTTAGAACAATTCAAGACACTGCATTTGAGCGGTACCAGACTGATGAAGAAGAAAAGGAAGGTAAACGTCAGAACCGGATATTCACAGAATATAGTTTGTTCCTTGACGAGAAACCTATCAATGGGAGCCTTGAAAGATGCTTGCTTATCAACAGCGAATCGGACAAGAACAATGTTTCTAAAGCTATGAGTGAAAGAATCTCAGAGGCATTGAGAAAGTCTTTCTTATTTGCAAATCCGTGGTATAAAGAACCGGATAGACAACTTGAATTGAAATTTGAATGATATGGGAAAGCAGGAAAGTTTGAGTGATTATTATCAGTTCGCAAAGGATTTGGCCAAAGCTGAAAAGGAGCTGAAAATCGAGAATTGGGTGCAAATCAACATCTGCTATGGTTACGGTCATCAATCTGTCACACTATATACATACGACCTTCCGCGTGAAGTGTACGAAAGAAGGATGTGGGTAATCAGATGGAGGGTGGCCAGATTGCAATGCCAGTATCCGAGGAATGATGTGTACACTTCTTTTTACTACTACGACAATCGTTCAGGAGAGTCGCTTGAAGTGAGTTCTTGCCTGTCTAAGCTGATTTCGGCCAAAGCCCAGATAACAAAAGCAGAACGCAGGATGAATGAATACATAGAGCACAACCGTCAGAACAACATGTTCTTTGACGAGGACGCGGATGAGGAACTGATTAAGTTTCGGGAGAAGCTGGAGCGAAAGAAAATCGAATGTGATGAGTGTGAGAAACGGTTGGAATTATTAGTTGAAAAAAGGAGGAATAATCGATGAAAGCAACTCAATTATCATTAGATATGGATTATGGAATAAGTAAGGAGCAGGCTTGTATCCTTTGCCATCTTTCCTCTGAATGTGAAGGGTGGCGTTAAATGCAAAGCTGAAAACAAAAATGGAAGTTGTTATGGGCAAATATGCTCTCAACCTCAAAGAGAGCATGAAGGTCAAAGATGGGACGCATGGATGCATATTGTGTCTACCTCGCTTCCAGAACTCAAACGATTTATACCAGTGAAATACAGAAAACATTTAAAGAAAAAATAGCATGGAAAAAGAAAACAGAAAAATGATATTTGGAAAATATAAAGGACAAGATATAAAGTATATCATACTTACCCATATAGGTTATATCATGTGGTGTTTTGAGAATATCTACTGGTTTAAGCTGACTGAAGAAGAACAGGCTTTATATGATGCGATAGCCATAATGATTAAGAAAGAACACTTGCCAATGGCTTTTCCGGTTGAAATGATGTATAAGCATATAAAAGACAGAGAGTCATATGAAAAGTTAAATACTCCATTTACATTCAATTATGGATATATATCTTTAAGAATGTCTGATAAGGATAATCCAATATTCAACAGTATTGAAAAATACATTACACACAGAATACGCAGAAATAGTACACAAGAATATTCGTCATTCGAAAGTCTTTCAGGAGATTTGACAGGTCTTTCACATAGCATGAATAAAGAAATAGAAAGGGCCCGGCTTAATGGTGAGAGTGATGAAGATATATATGGCACTTGGGGTAGTAATGATTATAAGGATTAATTCTAAACAGTAAAATCAAAAAGAGATTATGAAAAGAGAAATAAAATTCAGAGGTAAATCAAAAAAGACTAGAAAATGGCTTTATGGTTATTTAGGTGAATCTAAATTCAGAATTCTTGATTATGTCTATACAGACAAAGTTATTTTTGATAATGTTCTGTCATTCAATACTGATAACAGTGCCTATGTAATCAAAGATTTGTCTGTAGAAGAAGAAACCATCTGTCAGTTCACTGGATTGCATGACAAAAACGGAAAAGATATTTATGAGGGTGATATAGTTCTTCAGCAAGGATACCATGGGAATAAACAGCCTATGGTTGTAAAGTTTGAGTGTGGAGCATTCATCGTAGGTTATCACAAAGGAAGTTCGACAAAGACTACCCCTATGTTGCTCAATAGTAAGTGTAAGGTAATTGGAAACATATTTGATAACCCGGAATTAATGGAGGATTAAGCTATGACGTCAATTAAGCAGGAAGCCAGCTTTATGAAAAAGAAAATGAAGGAGAAGAAGAAATGAAAGCAATATCAATCAAACAGCCGTGGGCGAGCCTTATCGCTCACGGTATCAAAGACATTGAGAACCGTACTTGGAAGTGCCCTCAGAAGTACATCGGTCAAAGGGTGCTGATACATGCAAGTCTCAACGATGGCTTTGGGCGCATACTGAATGAACAGCAGATATTTAAACTTTATATTCAAAAGTTTGGATTAGACTGCAACAAGCTACCTCACGGTGCTATCATCGGCAGCGTGGTTATATCCGATTGCGTACAGGACCATCCGTCCGTCTGGGCGGAGAAAGGTTGCTATAACTGGGTGCTGAAGGATGCTGTCTTATTCGATAAACCTATTGAAGGGGTGAAAGGAAAATTGGGATTTTGGAATTATAATTTGGAGGAAAAATGAGCTTACTTATAAAAGAAACACAGTTACAAAGAATAATCAGAAAGACCGGGCGTAATCCGGTCCAGTGCAAATGCAGTCTGTGCAAACAGCAGTGTCATACACCATGTCTTGGCACCCCACAGGATATATTGAAGATTATCGAGGCTGGATATAAAGACAGACTTGCTGCAACTGAATGGTATGCAGGTATGATTATGGGTGTCATTGATATTCCGGTACCGATGATACAGGCAAAGCAAGAAGGAGACTGGTGTACGTTTTTCAAAGACGGTTTGTGTGAATTGCATGATTCAGGATTGAAGCCGACCGAAGGAAAGTTGTCTCACCATAGTATCCGAATTGATAATTTCAAGCCCAGCAAAAGCATCTCTTGGAATGTTGCTAAGGAATGGCTGAATGAGGAAAATGATGAGTATATCCTTAAAATCTGTCAGGCATTCAATGAATGAATTTGAATTATTAACCTGTAAAAATTGAATTTATGAAAGCAAAGAAAAAACATGTTTTGGGCCTTCTCATCAAGTTGTGTGAGTTGGTTATTGTCACGATTGTATTGTCATCATTGATAATTCTGGGAGGTTTTGATGTACCCTCTGATTGGGTGTATCTAGCGTCTGCAGCAGTTTCATTTCTCATTCTATATATGTTCTACTGGGAGCGTGGAACATATTATTTTGTCTCATTCGTCGCTGGTGGAGTTCCAGGAAGGGTGTTCCTGAAGTTTGACGAGCGTGTATCTCTTGATGTGATTGAGAATACCATATCCGGCCTGTATTCCGGTGAACGGGTACTTGTTACCGGATACAAGACAGTAAGCAGATATGAGTATGAACTTAATATCAAGTCCTGATGGAACATTATCAGTCCAAAGGAGTAATATTGATGATTGTGGCTGTCCTGTTCTTCTATTCCATCGGGAATGTTGAGCAGGATACAGCACTTCTGATAATAATAGTGATGTTACTTGGTAACATACTGAATGTTTTATGTAAAATTCTAAACAAACTGTGATGATGAAAATTGTCGTAACCGGCAGTGAAGGCTTTATAGGAAAAGCCCTCTGCAAGAGTCTGAGAAATCGTGGTGTTGAAGTGGTCGGAATTGACCGTGTGTGTGGAACTGAAGCTGCCGGCGTTCCGTGCCTTCTGGCCGGAGGTGGAATCGATGCCGTAATACATCTTGCCGCACAGACCAGTGTTTTCAATGCGGATCATGAAAGAATACTTCGTGACAACATTGATTCATTCGTAGCGATAGCTGACGGATGTAACCGGTTCGGGGTGAAACTGGTGTATGCCAGCTCTTCCACGGCAAATCCATGCAACACGACAAGTATGTACGGTGTCAGCAAGCACTTTGACGAAGTGTATGCTTCATTATATTGCAAGAAAGCTACAGGTGTTCGCCTTCATAACGTGTACGGACCTGACCAGCGGAAAGGAACTCTTCTCTATGTTCTGATGAATCAAGAAAAGGTCAGCCTGTATAATGGAGGAATGAACACCAGGTGCTTCACTTACATAGATGATGTAGTTGAAGGATTGATATATGCGATAGGCTCGGACAAGAAGCTGGTCAACATTGTCAATCCGGAATCATGTACCATACTTCAATTTGCGGAAGAGGTGAGGAAATACAATGGAGTTGATATTCAGTGCGTTCCCGAAAAGAGAGAATTCGACAATCCTGAACAATCTGTCGATGAAGGTATTTTTTCAGTACCTTTGGGTTACACCTCAGTCAGTAAAGGGATAGCAAAGGTTTTTGGCTGTGAGGAAAGGTAGAAAGATAAGGATTGATGACTGGGACAAACCCGCCCGCGGCTGGAGGAAATACGAAAGGTTCTGCAACATGCAGCCTAAAGTAAGAATCCACCGCAAGGGCGGGTTTTATTACATATCCCTTTTTCAAGAACAAAGGATGGAATTCCATTGGATGAAATCAAGAATTCGGGTGAGTGTGCAGAAGTCATTTCGGAAGCCGCTACGGAACTGATACTTTCATTGATACGGCCGGACGATGAATGGTGCATAATTACCACACCGAAGCGCAGGCACATCACAGAGTACCATTTCGCCACTGACATTTGCCAAAAAATTGCCCAGGGGGTGAAAATAAAATTCTATGAATCTGCAATGCAGTGCCTCAACAGGACACGTATCAATCCTGAGTTTTATCTTCTCCGGCCAATTAAGGAACAGAGAGTAATACTCTTTGATGACATCTGCACGACAGGAAGTACATTAACAGCAGCCTACGATTTGCTGAAAGACCGGAAACAGGTAATCTGCATCGTCGGCATTAATAACCATTAGCCTATGAACAACAGGAAATTGACCGAAAAACAGGAAAAGTTTTGCAATTATTACCTTGATTGTGAAGGTAATGCAAGTGAGGCATACAGAATGGCCTATGACGCATCAAAGATGCAGCCTGAAACCATTTGGAGTAATGCAAGCAGGATGCTAGCAAATAACAAGGTTGCAGCAAGGATAGACGAATTGAGGTCTCAACGTGCTAAGGAAGCGAAAGTTAGCCGTGAAAAGGTGGAAAAAGTCCTCATGGATATTGTCATGATGGACCCGAGCGATTTGTATATTGTAGACCCGGTTACAGGAAAGCTAAAGTTGAAATCTCCCAGACAAATGCCGAAGCGTGTGAGAAATGCCATGAAGAAGATAAGCAATGACAAGGGTAATGTAAGCTATGAGTTCAACGGTAAGGTGGAAGCGGCGAAGCTTCTGGCCAGCATGAACGGATGGAACGCGCCACAACAGATTTCCATCGGAGGTAATCAAGGTGGAAATATCAATGAAATTCGCATAGGTTTCGATAAAGAAGAAGAGTAAAATCTGAAAAATAGAATAATTGTATTAGAAAAAATACGGGGGTTATACAAAAAATACTCTCAAAATTCTAAAAAATAGAATATTTATGCTCATAAATCACAAGAAACTCAATCCGAATGCATTTTACCTGCTGAAATATCTGAATGATGCCACACTTCGATTCATCATCTTGTATGGTGGTTCATCATCGAGCAAGTCTTTCAGCGTAGCACAGTGCGTGCTGATACAGACATTGCAGGACGGTGAGAATACGCTTGTGATGAGAAAGGTCGGAGCATCCATCAGCAAAACCATATATGAGGATTATAAGGTAGCTGCATCATTGTTAGGAATCACACAATACTTCAAGTTCAACCAGAATGTAATCCGTTGCCTGTATAACGGAGCAAAGATAGATTTCTCCGGTTTGGATGATCCGGAAAAGATTAAGGGTATCAGTAACTATAAGAGGGTTCAGCTTGAAGAGTTGTCAGAGTTTGAGTATGCCGACCTGAAGCAGATACGTAAGCGTCTGCGTGGTAAGAAGGGGCAGCAGATTATTGCCGACTTCAACCCTATCAGTGAAACACACTGGATAAAGAAGGACTGGCTTGACAACGAGAAACTGCATGATGTTCCTATGGTTGTAGAAATTGGCGGCCGGATAATACCGGCAGAGCTGACAAAGGTGAAGTCTTTAAAGATGAACGAGGGGCGCTCAATAGTGAATCCTGTAACTAAGGAAATTGAGGAGTATCCTCCAAATATGGTAGTTATACAGACAACATACCTGAATAACTTCTGGGTTGTCGGTTCACCGGATGGAACGTATGGATACTACGATGAGCAGTGTGTGATGGACTTCGAGCATGACCGTATTCATGACCCGGACTACTACAACGTGTATGCGTTGGGAGAGTGGGGTGTAATTAAGACCGGAAACGAGTTCCTCGGTTCGTTCAATGTAGGAAAGAACAGCGGTGAATACAGTTACATACCTGGATTGCCGATTCATCTTTCTGTCGATAGTAACGTATTACCGTACATATCTGTCGGCTACTGGCAGGCAGACTTGAGCAAAGGTAAGGATATGTACCAGATTGCCGAGACCACGGCTGAAAGCCCGAACAACAGCGCAAGAAGAGCCGCGAAACTGGTATCCAAGCGACTGCAGGAGTTAGGATATGACGGTAAAATCTACCTTCATGGTGATGCATCAGCCAAATCCGCCAACACTATCGACGATGAGAAGCGTTCATTCATGGACCTGTTTATTGACACGTTGAAGAAAGACAACTGGATTGTTGAGGATAAGGTGGGTAACAGGAACCCGTCCGTATCCATGACCGGTGAGTTTGTCAATGCTGTTTTTGAGAAATCATTGCCCGGCCTCAGCATAAGCATAGACGATAGTTGCAGGGTATCAATCGAGGACTACCAGAGCGTACAGAAGGATGCTAATGGTGCAATCCTCAAGACAAAGATAAAGGACAGCGTAACGAAACAGTCCTATGAGGAACACGGGCACCTTACCGATACTTTGAGATATGTTGTACATGACATCATGTACGAGGAGTATTCCCAGTTCTCGAGCCGTCGTAAACGCAACATGTATTCTGACAGAAGCGTGTTCGGATTCTTCAATCCTTCAGTCGAGTATCAGTATTCACAGAAGATAGTGTACATCATGCCGAATGTTGGAGGAAAGTTCTATATGTGTCAGGTTGCAAGGTGTGGAGAAAAATGGCATGTTCTTGACCTCGTAATGCGTGAAACTGTATCACTCGAAGAGATGAAGTCTGTTATATGTTCACATGATGCAGGAACGTACATCGTGGAATCGTCACCTGCATATTACCAAATGGCAAGGGAACTGAGAAATACGCTTTCGGAAGTAAGGATTAAGAAGGAATATCAGGATATGGATAAGAGAATAGCTGCTACATCCGATTTCATTAAGTCATACTTCCTGCTTTCTGAGACCGGTATGGAAAATGATGAGTATATGGCATTCATAACTGAGGTTCTTGACTACAATGAGGAAAATGTAAGTGGAGCCAGTGCACTTTTGAGCGGTATTGCATACACTTGCATAAAATTAGGGTAAACTTGTTGCTCTGTGCAATATGCTGATATATAGTGTCTTATTTGTGCTTTTTGTATTAGGATAAATTGCAAGATTTTTGTAAAATCAATATCGTATATACCCATAATTTATCTTTGTCATATAAGTATAAACTATGGGATATACAATTTTAAAACAGGATGCTATTCCGGCATGTGCTGGGCTGAAAATGGCCAGTGAGCCACAGACGGTTTCAACGCCAAATGGTGGTAATATTGACCGATGTGATGTGCATGAGTTATTCGTATCCCCACTGGTTTGCGGCCATAATTACATGGAACTGTTCCGTTCTGTTCCAGAAGTATTCTTTCCGATTGATTACATTGCTTCACGTATATCAGGTTCCGGATTTCAATTGAAGAAGGTAAAGGATGACAGCGTGGTCTGGGAGAACAAGAGAATGAACCAGATTCTCACAAAGCCAAATTGTCTTATGTCCTGGAACGAGATGATATATTCGCACTTCGTATATAAGCTGTGCACTGGCAATGCTTTCTTTCGTGCTGCTATGGGAGAAACATTCAAGGACCAGCCAAAGTGGAAATGGTGTGATAACTTTTGGGAACTTCCTGCTGATTTTGTTAATGTAGAGCCTAACAGAAGTGTCAATAGTCCAATCTTTGGAATAGCATCTGAAGATGATATTATCCGTTGTTACCGTCTGAATTACGGATATGTGAGTACGATGGAAATCCCTTCATATCAGATATGGCATGACCGTGACGGCTCACCTGAATATATGTCAATAAACGGGTTCTTGAAATCACAGAGCAGGTTGGCTGCGCATCTGAAACCTATTTCCAACCTTCTAGCCGTATATGAAGCGAGAAACGTGATTTACGTTAAACGTGGTGGTTTGGGTTTCCTGGTATCAAACAAGAAGGATGAAGCCGGTACTGCAGCAATGACAGAAGATGAAAAGAAGGAAATACTTGACAGTCATTTTGGAAAATTCGGGCTGGACCAACGTAGGCTTCCGTATGGATTAAGTGACGTTCCCTTGTCATTCGTAAGAACAAACCTTACCATCAGTGAGTTGCAGCCATTTGAGGAAACTCTTACTGATGCTATTCAGATAGCCGGAGCATACGGTATCCCCTCAGTTCTGGTACCGCGTAAGGACCAGTCAACATTCAGCAATCAAGCAACCGCGGAAAAGGCTGTATATACATCTACCATCATACCGATGGCCAAGAAATTCTGCAAGCAGCTGACTGCATTTCTTGGACTTGAAGAAGGTGGTTATTATTTGGACTGTGATTTCTCTGATGTGGATTGTCTGCAGCAGGGGTTGAAAGAGGCAGAGGAAGTGAAAACACTTATAAATACCAGATGTAAGGAACAGTTCCTGAGCGGACTCATCAGTATCAATGACTGGCGAGCGCAAATCAAGGAAAGCAGATTCGAAGAACCTATGTTTGACAAGACTTTGTTCGAGATGTCAGACGAGGAGAGAGAGATAGTAAAGAATGTAATTAGTCTTAACACAAAAAGTGAAGTTGAGAATGGAAGAGAAAACCAAGAGCCTACAGTACAGAACGAAGGCGAATGATGTGGATGAAAAGGGTATCGTAACGGTAGCAGTCAACGGTATCGGTGTGAAAGACTCACAGAACGACATTTCCATGCCCGGTTCCTTTAACAAGACGTTGAAGGAAAATATCGGCAGGATGAGATGGTTTCTGAATCACCGTACAGACCAGTTGCTTGGCGTTCCACTCAGTGGAGAAGAAAAAGAAGGAAACCTGATCATGGTTGGCCAGCTTAATCTTGAGAAGCAGATTGGACGTGATACATTGGCGGATTACAAGCTGTATGCTGAGAATGGAAGAACGCTGGAACACTCTATCGGGGTGAAAGCAATCAAGCGTGACGAGACTGACCCGTGCAAGGTACTTGAATGGAAAATGTTCGAGTATTCTACTCTTACAAGTTGGGGGAGCAATCCTCAGACATTCCTTGTAAACCTCAAATCGGGTACACAGGAGCAGGTGAAAGATGCCATTGAATTTGTCCGGAAAGCGTTCAGGAATACCGATTATTCGGAAGAACGATTAAAACAATATGATATGGAACTGAATCTACTTCTTAAAGCAATTAATGGAGGTAACGTGGTTACTTGTCCTCATTGCGGACATCAGTTTGATTACGATGAACAACATGAGCATACATTTACTCAGCAGGTGCTTGACAATGCTGCCATGTATTCAAGCTGGTTGACTGACCGTATCGTAAGCCAGGAGATAGACAAGCTGGAACCGGAAGTGCGTGCTGATGTCATTGCACTTATTGATTCCGTGAAGTCTGAAGGACAGGAACTGACAGAAAAATCAGTACAGAATTTCATGGCATACGTCCGTTGTCCGGCATGTTATGGGAGAGTATATAGAAGTAACGCCTTGTTGCAGGATAATAGCACAAACATCTTCTCCGGAAAGTCTGAGCCGTCCAATGACACTCAGGATAAAACTGACGGTAAGCAAGAAGATGATGATGTTAAGAAAAAAGCCGCTGATAGCACTTCTTTCTTTGGTAAACTGAATGAGGTATTTAGTAATAATTATTAAAATTTTGATTGAAAATGAAGAAATTTACAGTTGCGGATTTTGGTCTTAAGACTGACGGCCTGCCTCAGGATCAGGCTACATTTATGAATAACATCGCAAATATGATGTGTAATGTCATTAACAAGGCGATGGAAGGTGTTATTTCTCCTGATGATATGGAAAGCAGATTGAAGTCTCTCAACGAAAAGTTTAACGGATATGACGATGAGAAGTTCAAGCAGCTTGCCAAGGATAACGAGGAACTCATTAAAACGGTTAAAGGTCTTGGTGAGACTATCGAGAAGCTGAAATCTAAAGGTATCGGAATGGAAGTCATCAACAAGTTTGATGAGAAGTTGAACGAGATGCTTGATTCAGAGAAATTCAAGGAGTTCGCTTCTGGAAACTGCCGTAAGTCAGGTGTGTTCGAAGGTTTCTGCTTGAAGGATATTGTTTCCATGACTGATAACTATAGCGGTGACCATCTGATTACACAACAGCAGAACAGGGTAGTATCGCAGGTGGCTAACAAGCGAATCCACATGCGTGATGTATTGACTACATTGCAGGGTGATCCTAAGTTCCCTAACCTTGCGTTTACTCAGGTGTATGACTTCGACCGCAACGCACGTTATGTGACTGAAAACGGAAGATTGCCTGAATCAAGTTTTAAGGCTAAGGAAGTGCAGACAGGTACAAAACGTCTTGGTACTCACCTCCCTATATCCAAGAGAATGCTCAAGAGCCGTGTATTTATTCGCTCATTTATCTTGAAAATGTTGCCGGAAGCTGTATATCAGGCTGAAGATTGGAATATCTTGTTTGGTGACGGTAATGGAGAAAATCTGCTTGGTATCGTCAACCATACAGGTGTTCTGCCAGTTGAAACAATCATCTCTGACGCCTATGTAAGCGGTTCTGCCGGTTCTGTGAAGTCTGTTTCAGGATATAACTCCAATAAAGACACGGTCGTAGAGTTTACAAATCCTCAGGATCTTATCCTCGATGGTATGACAATCACCTTTACAGGTGCTACTGGTCTTACCGCTTTGAACAGTGCTAACCAGCTTGTGAAGATGAATGACCGTCAGATTCTGTTGAAAGGTGTAGCTTATACAGAGGAAACTTCAACAGAATCAATGACCTTTAAAGTCAGCCATGGTGCATTCAAATCCGTTGAGGAACCTAACTCTCTTGATGTTGTCAAAACAGGTTTTGCTGTGATGACATACGCACAGTACACGCCGAATGCTATTGCATTGAACCCAATCACTGTAAATGCTATTGAGAGCGAAAAGGACACAACTGGACGTAATCTTGGTATCATCCAGATGATAGGTGGTATTAAATATATTGCAGGACGTCCTATCATTGAGACAAACAACATCTTGCCTGGCAAGTATCTGATTGGTGACTTTAATGTTGCTGCAAGTCTTGTTGACTATACATCACTTACACTTGAATGGGCTGAAGATGTAGAAAGCAAGTTGAAGAATGAGATTGTTCTTATTGCTCAGGAAGAAGTTATCTTCCCTGTATATATGCCATGGGCGTTCGCTTATGGTGACCTGGCTGCATTGAAAGAAGCAATCACTAAAGCCTGATGCCTATGTATTTGCTTAATGGAGACGAGAAGGCTCTGAAATCAGTTATAAAAGAACAGCGTATCCGTATTGGCCGTGGGTTGATTACTATCACCCCGGTCTCGGAAGCTGGGCTTGTTCCGGAAGAGGATGTCAAAAAGACATTCGAGAGCCAGCAGAAGATTATTGACAATCTTTCTGCAAAGAATGAGAATTTACAGAAGGAGAATGAAGAATTGAAAGCAAAGATAGCAGAACTTGAAACACACTTAGATGATAACAAAGATGTTGAAGATGCAGACTCTAAAGAAGTTGAGCAAACCGACACTAAAGAGGTTTCTGCCGAATATGAAAAGGCAACCGTTGTTCAGGACGAGAAGAAAGTTTCTGCTTCGAAAGCGAAAAAATAAGGAATTGCCATGTTGATTGATGTGTCATATTTTGTAGAAGGCCCACGTCATATTCAAAACGCCTCAACATCAAAGACGGCCGGTGCCGATTCTTTAGCAGTAACCGGTCATATTGAAGCATATATTAAGGAGTTGCAGCCTGTTTTCCTCGAAGCCATGCTTGGGGAAAAAGAAGCAGGTTATGCAATGGATTACCTTGATTTGTCTGATGATGAAGAAAAAGAAGATACTGAGCCGTCTAAGTATGAAATCGTATGCAACAAACTGAAAGAGCCTTTTGCTGATTTCGTGCTGTTCCACATACTTCGTGATTCTTCATCGGAAGCTACAATAACAGGGAATGTCCGGCTGAAGTGCGCCAATGAGTACATTTCACCTGTCAATGCCCAGGTTATTGCATGGAACAGGATGGTTTCCGCCAATGTGAAGTTCATCCAGTGGGCGCGTGAAGGTAATTGCCCGATTGACCTTGTAACGCAGACCAACATGTTGATCAAGATTAACCAGTTCAATCTATGAAAGGTATAGTTGAAATTATTGGAGATGTAGTAAAGGAAATGAGTGGGAACCTTACCATCGTAATGCCTGCTGACATCGAGAATGACAGGTTCGAGGAAGTGAAGAATCCGGAACTGAACTACATATTTGGTTCGGCCCAGTATGTGAAGGATAAACTTGATGAATACAGCAAGGTGCCTTCAACATCAGAACGTAAGTTCCCGCTTGTAGTGCTGTTCTGTCCTGTTACAGAGAAGAGAGACAGTCCGGACTATTATTCAAAGGTTTCACTTAATATCCTTATAGCATGTTCATCAACTAAGAACTGGAGCAATGAACGGCGTCTGTATGCTTCATTCATCAACATTCTTCGTCCGGTTTATGAAAGATTGATTGAGGTTATCAAGAATGATGGAAGGTTCGATATGGATTATGACAACATCATTCCGCATGATTATTCCGAAAACTACTCGTATGGCAGATACGGAGCCTTTACGGAATCCGGAGAGGCAGTGAGCGAGCCCATTGACGCCATAAATATCCGCTCGATGGAGTTAATAGTTAAAAATCAAAGTTGTTGTAGATAATGAGAAATACAAGAGTTTGCGAAAGCGCAGAAATGAATACCGGCGGTTCGGCCTGTAAGGTGGACTGGGGTAAGGTTAAGGGAGCAATACTTGTAGAGCATGGAGTTAAACTTCCTGCGAAAATTACGGCAGATGAACTGGAGAAGATGTGCCATGCTGACAGACCGGACAGAATTTATCCAATCCATACGTTTGTCGAATATGCTAAGTCTGGGGGTGAAGCTCAGGTTAGTGCTGTTGGATACGGAGCGAACCAGTACAATGGCCTCAACGCCCAGACAGATACTTTCACGCTTCCTCGTTTTGATGAAATTCTGAATGCTGAGCTGTTGCGTTGTGCTAACAAGGAATGGGATGTGTACTTCTGGGATTCAAACAGAATGCTTATCGGTTACAATGATGGAACTGATATTCTTGCCGGAATTCCGATGTCAACAGTATATCCAGGTGCCACACCGTTCAGCACAAGCAGTGCGAAGTCAAGTATGACGGTAAATTTCTGCCACATGGATGCAGAAGACAGCCAGTTGAACTTTGACTACTTGAAGTTGGATTTCAATCCTGCGAATGTAATTAAAGGGTTGACTGAGGTTATGTTGGTTGAAAACGAAAGCAACAAATTCAAGATTATTGAATGTGTCGGTGGCTATGACAGAACTGCAGAATTTGCCACTGCATTGTCCTCAGGTGCATCCGAGGTATTTGAAGGGGTTACTTCTGCTTCGTATGAGGACGGTTATCTCACAATTACTCCTGGTGAAGGTGAGATTTCAGTTAAATCACCTTCTGTTCTGTACGAGAAAGATGTCAAATGGGTTGAATTTGTAAAAGTAGTTAAAGCAGAAGCATGATTGTAGATGGAGTCAATTTCGTGGAAAAGCAGGTTAGGATGATGTCGAAAAAGAAATTCATTGATACTCACATGACCTGTATCTGGCAGAAAGTTGCTGAGGAGAATCGAAGAAAGAAACTTTCTGACGTGTATGACCGGATTGCTGGTAAGTCTGTAAAGGATGCTGACGGTGAGTCTGCTGATAAGTGATGGCTTTGGTTGATTAAGCCGGGCGGAAGTCCGGCTTTAATTTTAATTGTATGTATGGCTGATTTCGAGAAATTGGAGAATGTGATAAACAGAATTGCATCAGGATTCGAAAAGTCATGTATGGATTGCCTTCAGGGAAATAATATAGAAGTGGCAGACCTTGTAAGGGAACAGCTCTATTCAGGTCTTGACGGTAATACAGACAGTCTTAGGCCGGGATATTCTGATGATCCGTACTTTCGTGAAACAACTTCTGTATGGCATAATAATCCTGACGGATATATAGAATGGAAGAAAAAGATAACTCCTCCTATTAAGAGTCCTATGCTGAACCTCCCTCCGAGACCTGTGGATGTTCCTAACCTGTATATCACCGGTCCGTTTCACGAGAGTATCCGCGCATCTGTTACAGGTGACACTCTTTCGATTGATACTGTAGGATTCGTGGATGGTCCGGATATAGTAAGGAAATACGGGAATGACATTCTCATGTTGGGAAAGGACGCAAGAGAGTATGTTGTACTTCAACTTCTCGAGCCTTTTTTGAAACGTTTTTTCAAACAATGTGGGTATAAATGATGGGATGCGGTTGCGAGAATAAGAAAATCATGTCTGACTATGAGCGTGTGGCCATGCTTGCAAAAAAAGCTGCCATGCTGGACGGATGTGTGTACGTTGTGTACAGGAAGAGTGACGGTACCTACTCGTTCGATAAGGAAGGTACCAAGGTGGATGGCGTTATTGTTGAATATAAACATTACTTGTGATGGGAAATTTAAAATTGAAGGATTTCGTCGATGAGGAATCATTGAAGAAGCTGCAGGAACTTAGGAGTACAATATCAGATGTAAGGCAGGATTACAAGGATGCTGCCTCTGAACTTATCAAGGGACTTACTGTTGACGTCAAGGTAAAGGGAGACATTGACAAGTTGCAGGCCATATATAATACCCAGGCTAATAATGTATCTTCCGCATCGGATAAACTTACTGAGGCGTTCAGAAAACAGTCTGAGGTTGCTGAACAACTGATGAAGAAAATAAAGGAGAAGGCGGATGCAGAAAAGCTGAGTACAAAAGAGGTTAAGGAATTGTCAAAGGCATCAGCAGAAGCATCAAAGGCAATGCAGCAGGCTGCAAAGGCTGAGGAGGCAATGAATAAGGCCCAGAAAGCTTCGAACACTACCAGAAAGGCTGCTGCCATGACCGAAGAGGAGCGAATCAGGATAATCAAGGAAGCGATTTCGCTATCCGATAAGGAAGTGCATAGCATTGAGGAAGCAAATGAAGTTAATAAGAAATTGCGTCAGGCTGTACGGCTTGTTCGTGATACAGATGAGGATTACAGAAATACGCTCGGTAAGCTGAATTCTACCATCGGAGTTAATACAGATTATGTAAAGCGTAACAGTGACCGGTACACGCAGCAGAAGATGACCATCGGTAGCTATAAGGAAGAAGTTAAAGCGGCCTGGATGGAACTAAACCATCTTAATGATTCTATGGGCAGCTTTGGAATCATATCAGGAAGTTTTGGTGATTCCCTTCAATCTCTTGGTAATGCTGGAAGTATGCTTGAAGGATTGTCCGGTATAGGAAAGATATTCCAAAATAAGTGGCTGTTGGGACTTGGAGCTGTTGGTGCTGCCGGTGCCGGAATAGGATGGTGGGTGAACTACAATAAGGGACTAACAGAGGCTACAAGACTTACCCAGCAGTTCACTGAGAAGTCAGGAGAGGACCTGAAGGCTTATCGCACGGAAGTGCAGGCGATTGCAGACTTCTATGGTAAAGACTTCAAGGAGGTATTGATTGGTGCAAATGCTGTATCGAAGCAGTTTGGTATATCCGCTGAAGAATCACTGAAACTGATTCAGGACGGATTCATTGCCGGTGCCGATGCAAACGGTGAGTTCCTGGACACTCTTAGGGAGTATCCTGCATACTTTAAAGAAGCTGGGATAAGCGCTGAAACATTCATCGCAATTACTGCCCAGGCTGCTAAGTCTGGTATCTATTCTGATAAGGGTGTGGACGTTATCAAGGAAGGTAATCTCCGTATCCGTGAGATGACTACCGCTACAGCCTCAGCACTCGAAGGTATCGGAATATCCGCAGATAAGGTTCAGGAACAGCTTAGAACAGGTCAGAAAACCACATTCGACATTATACAGATGGTTTCACAGAGACTTAGTGAGTTACCTGACAGTGCGTCTGTCGTAGGTACCGCTCTTGCTGACATATTCGGTGGCCCTGGTGAAGATGCCGGATTGCAATATGTACGAACATTGAAGGATATTAAGACTAATCTTGATGATGTAAAGGATGAAACTGGACAATTAGGTGATGTTCAAAAAGAAATGATTGAGTCTCAAAAGAGGTTAGCAACAGCCGTTTCCGATTTATTTGACATGACAGGAGGCTCATTTGAGACTATGACAGCAAGAATAAAAACTTTTGGCAATACTGTTATAGCTGACCTTCTTGAACGAATCAATAAGCTGCGTATGTCCGCTGACCAGGAAACATATAAAGCATTGGAAAACGCCAAGTCTGATGGAACTGCAAACGGAGCAAATGCTTATAAGAGCAATCAGGATAGAGTTGAAAACTTGACAAATTCATATATGGAATATCAGGGCATGACAAGGGATGAAGCTTATAAAGCAGCCTTAGAGCATGTTAAGAGCGATATTAAGAAGCAGTTGGAAGATAGTGATAAATTGTTGTCTGAAGCCTCAACTAAATATGATAAACTTCGTGTCGAATATGGAGAAAAGGAGAGAAACAAGTGGAGTGATTTTTGGGATAGATTTATTTTTGGAGGTTCTGTAAGCATTGATAATAATAGGCGTTTGGGTGTGGTAAGAGAAGAGTTGAATGACGCTCGTGATGCGCTTTCAAAAGAAACATCAATAAATGCCTCACTTTCAAGACAGCTTCAAGACTTAAGTACAGACGGTAGCTCCCCAAAAACCATAAATATCGGTACAGAAACTGAGGATGAAAAATCAGCACGTCTTGAAGCGGAAAAATCGTTGCAGGAATCACGTATTGCATTGATGGAAGAAGGACTTGATAAGGAACTGGCCACAATCCGCTATGGTTACCAGCAGAAGATTGATGCCGTAAAAGGTAATTCATCCGCAGAAATGGCATTGAGAAAATCGTTACTTCAAGAAATGAACAACGAATTGGCGAAGGCTTCTGAGGAGTATGAAAAGAATCGTGCAAGTATTGACCTTCAGAATCGTCTTGCCTCAGTTGAGGAAGGAAGTGATGAAGAAATGTCAATTCGTCTTGATATTCTTGAAAAGCAGAAGGAAGAAGAAATTAAGGCTGCTGAAAGTAATGGTGCCGATGTGAGCCTCATCGATCAGAAATATCTTAATGAAAGGCGTAAGATTTACGAGGAATATGCTTCTGATTACATTGACGAAATTTCTAAATCTGCTGCAGCAGAACAGGTAGTAAGGAATGCACAATATAATTCCGACATGAAGGAACTGGAAAAGCAGCATGCCCAGAAACTTGTTTCTGATGAGGAATATGAAAAGAAGAAGGCTGAGATAACAGAACGTTATTCGATTGATACCGCTAAGGCTGCTGTTGATTCGTTGGAGGAACAGCTTTCTGTTGAGAATATGAGCCAGGAAGATCGTGAAAAACTTGCCGAACAACTCCAGAAGGCAAAGGCTGATTTGGCAAATGCTGAAGCAGATGCTGAGATAGCAGCCATAAAGAGGGTACAGGATGAGGAGGAAGACTCGTACAAGAAGAGGATGAAGAATGCTCAGAAATGGATGAGTGTAGCATCTGAGGCAATAGGTAATATTGGTAATCTGATGTCAACATTATATGAGCGTGATATTGAAAAGATTGAGGATGAACAGGATGCCAATGAAGAAGCGTATAATGATGAAGTTGAGCGGATTGAATCTTTAGCGGATAGTGGTGCTATATCTGAAGAGGAAGCAGAAGCACGTAAACGTGCCGCCGAATCTGAAACATCAAGAAAGAATGAGGAACTTGAAAAGAAAAAGGTACAGCTTCAGCAGAAACAGGCTAAATGGCAGAAGGGTGTGGATATTGCCCAAGCTGGTATAGCAACAGCACTTGCAATTACTCGTGCATTACCTAACCTTGTACTTGCTGCAATAGTAGGTGCCATGGGAGCGGTACAGATAGCGACAATCGCAGCAACACCGATTCCTGCATACAAGGAAGGTACAAAAGATGGGGGACATGTTGGAGGTCTTGCAATCGTAGGTGATGGAGGGAAGAAGGAAGTTATCGTATATTCAGGAAAATCATGGATAACTCCGGATGTTCCTACAATAGTAGACCTTCCTAGAGGTGCAGAGGTTTATCCTGATGTTGATGATTTTGTTGAAAGCGTGAGGATGAATCCTGTGTATGATTTTGGGAAAAATAATACAGTCGTTGTGAATGATTATTCAGAACTCAGCCGAGAGATTAAAGGTATGAGATACGACATGAAGAAAATCATGAGAATAATTCACATGGATTCGTATAATTCTAATTATGAACATTATAAGAATACAAGATTATGATAACTACATTAAGCAGACTGAGCATGGGCGATTTTATTGAGTTGCTGTGCGGAAACAATCAAGTTCTTTTGGAAGATGGTGATAATGATTCCATGCTGGAAAATGTGGCTTCTGAATTGATATATCAGTATCAGTGCATAGTGAATCCGTCAGGAATTGAGTCGGCACTTCTTGAAAAGGAAGAGAAAATCAAGATTAAGTACAGGATTACTATTGCTAAGATATTGAAAGCCCTGATGAGCATAGATGCAATTGAAGATGTCATTGAACTTCTGAAAGAAATGGGTTATTATATTAATGAACGAGACAGGATTTCTTCAAAAATTGACCGTATGATTGCGGAAGCTGAATATATGAAGAAAAGAATTGATGATAATTCACATACATCCGGAAAGAAAAATACGACTGATGTACGTGCGTCATTTGACAGGGAGATAGCTTTTCTCATGACTTATTTCAAGATGAATATTGACACAAGAAATATCACTGCAGGTGTTTACGCCAATATGGTTCATCAGGCAGATGTGGAGATTAAGAGGAAATTGAACCGTTAAAAATTTTAATGATTGTCGAATTATTTTTCATGTAATTAGTAACACGATTAAACACTAATAATCGTATAACATGGAAAAGAAATTCGACAATCTAATTTTATTGCCTGAAATTAACAAGAAATGTGACGTAATAATCAATTTGTTATCGTCATTGTGTGATGATCCAGATTTTCTTATCGGTACTCTTAGGAAGTGTGTCGATAAACAGCGAGAACTATCATCTGATCGCATGAAAATCGTTAAGGGTCATGGAACTGGAACAGATTGTCATTGATCAATATCAGTGGATATTATCAATGGCTAGAAAATACTTCCGAAATGTGATGGATGCGGAAGATTTGGCAGAAGAAACCGTTTACAAGATTCTGATGAATAAGAAAAAGTATGATTTTTCTAAGAGTTTCAGACCCTGGTGTTCTGTTATCATGTTGAATACATACATCACTTTGTATAATCACGATTCATTGATACGGTTTGATTCTGAGGATAAGGCAGGTTTTATTCCATCGTATTATAATGCTGAAAGTTATGTTCTGAAGAATGAAATTGAAAGTGTTATTGAACAGTGTCGCGTGAAATCATGTGCCGTTGATTGTGCGATAATGTATGCTGAGGGTTACTCATATGAAGAAATATCGGAGAAGCTGAATATACCATTGGGAACCGTGCGAAGTAGAATATCCTTTGCACGTAATATGATTCGTCAACATATTGTAGATTAATAAGTTAATTAAGGTTTCTGGCTTAAAATGGCGAAGTTTCTGATTGCAAATATAGCCAATCTGAACTATCTTTATAGTACAATTAAAATATAAGTCAAACCAAATAATTAACATTATGGAAAAGAGTAATTTTCGAGTTAGAGTGATGAAGTATGCACATCAGTTAGCTAAATCAACAGAGTACACGTGGAAAATCTGTCTTATCAAGGCTTGGGAGTTATACAGGCTTGCGAAGAAGATGCGAAATGGTATTGTCAGATTCGCATTCAAGAAAGTTGACGGTACTATCAGACATGCCACAGGAACATTATATAATCTTCCGGCCGGTTCTTCAATCAACGGAAAGAAAATGACGAAGCCAAGTTACAAGACATTCGCCTACTTCGATGTAGACAAGTCAGAGATGAGATGCTTTAAAATTGAGAACCTTATAACAATCTATTGATATGAGAGAGAGTTATATTATTACTTCATCTGGTGAAATTGTATTAACTTCTCCAGAAAACGGTCATGATTTCTCATTGAAAGAATTGCAGGAATCTGTTAATGGATACATTGAGATTGTTCCGATAAGGAATACTGTTGGACCTATTTCCTTTAAGGAATTTGATAAGGACGGTTTTACCATAATGCTGAATAATGAATATGTGATGGTTATCAATTCTGAGGGAAAGCTAGAAGGACGTGAATTCAATTATGCAGCTACAGTTCTGGCTTCTTCATCAGGTTCCATCATTCCTTGTGATTACATTGTTGGAGACGTGCTAATATGCACTGGTGATATGATTAAATAGTTTGGATTTGTGTAAATTGTTGTATTTCAAATATTTGTATGTTTCAATTCAGACGGGATTTTAGGCAAACCTTAGTTGGTTTGCCTTTTTTGATATATTTGCTTTTTGACAAAAAGCAGTAATATGAATTGTAAATTTTACCTATCATTAGGTTCTAATAAAGTCAACATTTCTTCGTCAAATTGTATTGAAGTGTCAGACCAGATAACAAACCTTAATGACATCAAGTTGTCTTATGTAAGGTCTGATTATGGTGGTGTTATAAGAAAGTGTGCAAGTGCAATAATATTGACTGGAAAGGCAAGAGATTCAATTATTGATTATTATACATCACAGAAATTAAAGTCTATTGGTGCTTTTGCAGTTTATCAGATAAACGACAACTGGACATACGATCTGCTGTTTAGCTGTCCGCTTGATTTTTCAACCTTCAAGTATGACGAATATACGGCTCAGATTTCATGCCTTGACAATTCTGTAGCAGCAATACTAAATTCAAACAACAACACAAAGTATGAGATACTTGTGGATGATATTAAGGAAGACAAGCAGTTGTTCTTCGATGGTGTAAGATTATTGAATACCGTAAAATTGGTTTTTACAGGTAATTCAGTAGATAATGAGGCTTATACTATAAGAGAAAATGTAAATTGTGGAGGTAACGTGTATTATATTCCTCCAATCTCATACGCTGAAAGCGATATACAAGTAGAAGGATATGTCAGACTAAACGACCAGAGTGAGGATTTGTCTGGAACGATAGACACCTCTTCGGCTTGGGCCACTGCAGGTCCTAATACTAATAGGACAAGCTACTTTCTTGAAGCCCTTAAGGATGTTCATATTGATGTTGATATATCTTCACTTTCAATTAAGGTTGTAAATTCTGCATCAGGTGAACTCAATGATGTCATGACATCACTTTACAAGATACCAGTAAGTGGTAATCCTGTATTAGTTTCCAGTTCGTATGTAGGTGTTGCCGGCGTTTTGGGAGTTGATTTGCATGAGGGAGAAAAGTTACAGCTGTGTTTGCACAGATTATCTATTATATCTCCAGTAAGCTTCGGTGTTTCGACATTCTACTTTTACGATTGCTGTAATATTAAATGGAACGTAACAGGTGATAAAAGTTATATTGACGTAGTAAAACCGGAATCACTCCTTAACGCTATCATCAGAAAAATGGGTATGGAGTCGTATGTCAATGGAGATATAACATTCGATGACACTTCATTAGAAAATGTATTGTTGGTAGCTGGAGAATCTATAAGAGGGTTTAACAATGCAAAGTTATATACTTCATTTTCCGATTTCTGTAAATTCATGGAAGTAGTTGCTGGAATGGTGTATGTCATTGAGAGTGGCTCCAGTGAATCTATAGGCGGTTCAGAAGGAAGTGAAGGTTCAGAAGGGCCTGACTATGACAAGGAATATTCGTATGGTGACTTGAATATTGAGGCTGATAATTTTGTGAGAAATGGAAAGATTACTACAGATGTTGTGGATAATTTAAGTTCTTTCATGCCGGATGGTGTATCACTTGTTCAAGTAGAGTTCTTCGAGGATTATATGTTTTTCGGTCTAGGCAGCGATGGAATATATTATTTTATCAACTTCCCTGGAATTGAAAAATATCTACGCGTTACAGATGAATTTGCAATAGAAATAATAGATAAGAATGTATTATATGATACAGAGTCAAGAAAGTATTATATCACTGATACAAAAAACAAGAAGTTGGACGATTTAAAGATTGATACTCTTGACAAACGCTATAATCATATTGCAAAGTTCGGAGGATTTGTTATTGATTCAGTTACAGACTCAGGGAAATATAATGGAAGCGTTAAGTCTGAAGATATATTTTTCTCTAGAAGCAGTTCGAAATTCCTTTATCGTGATAAAAGTGCAGGTAAATATTACAGCATTTTTGATGGATACGAAGATTATCAGAAGGATGGGAGATTGAATCCTGTTGCTGTATTCGTTGATGTATCCGATTTTAGTACATACGATGATGGAGCTTCGTATGTGGCCGTTGACGGTAAAAATTTGATATTATATGATGGCAATGTACCATTGTTGCCAGACAGGAATGTGAGCGGAATTGCTATGTATTCTGTATCCTACGAAGAAAACTTTGTCATAAGATTTGTTCACCGGGATTCAATATTTGTAGATTCTGTCGCAAAGTCATTGGATATTGCAAGCGAGCCTGAATACAGTGTCTCATCAGGAAGAATCTATTCTTCTGTAAAGATTGGATATGAAAAGCAGGATTATGACCTTGGGAATAACGGTAAGGATGAGTTTAATTCGACGATAGAATATTCGACTGGCATCAATCTTAAAGAGCAAACGCTTGATTTTCTGTGTCCTTATAGAGCTGACAGTTATGGGTTCCAGGAACTTGCAAGGAAGAAAGGTAATCAGACTTCAGACTCAGAGAGTGATAACAATACGTTCATTGTACATTCATTGAAATCTGATTCTCGATACAACTTGGATAGAAGCATTCCTGTTGATGGGGTATATACAGATACTGTATTCAACGCAAGACTTTTCCCACACTATTTGATAGATGCAAACAAAAGGTATCTTGCGTCATACACATCGAGACTTCTGTACACTTCAAGTGAAATAATGGACAGCATAACAGTAAACTCAAAAAAGATTGACAAGAATGTATCACTTTCGGAACCGTTGTTTTTGGAGGGTGATATAACAGTCAAGACTAATGATTTCATAATACCAGACGACTGGAAAGGATACGTAGAGTTTCAATGGGAAGGTAAGAGTTATAGGGGGTATCTTAGCAGTCTTGAGATTAATGTATGCAATAATGAGGTTTTTGAGTACAAATTAATTGAATGCTGATATGTACAGGATAAGTTCTTTTACTCCGTTATTTTTCTCACCTTCTACTGATGTGGGAACAAAAAGCAGGTATGTGCAGGAATTTTCAACTCATGACAGAATATTTCTTCAGGTGTTTGCATATAACGAGTCAAGTCAGCCATCTGTATTCGTCTATGATGAGATTTCAGGAGAAAAATTTACTGTTAATATGAGGTCGTGGAAAATGAACTCAGAGCAGACATTGTATTTCACTGAGATAACTGCACTGAACAATGGAATATATTCTGTCGAGGTAAATGGCGTTAAGTCTGAAGTGTTTAGAATTACGGATGATATATCTGGTACTGTCTTGCTGCAGTATTCAAATCCAAATAACAAGATGCGTAATGATGCTGTATTCTGGGTTGATGGAATGCAATATTTTTTTGATTTCAGGATACCTGGTGGATTCAAGGATGACGATTGGGTTTTCGGAGTGGATAATGAACAATATACTACTTCTCTTAATGATGTGGTTGATATATACAGTGTAGACAACGTACAGAAGACTCTTACTGTTGGAGATTCCAGGGGATGCCCTGTCTGGTATGCTGAATTGTTGAACAGGTCATTGTGTTGCAGTTATTTTTATGTAGACGGAATCAGGTATGTAAGGGTTGATTCGAATGTACCTGAGATGAACGTGCTTGTTGAAGGTATAAGGTCTTATGTGTTCAAGCAGGTTATAAGAAGGGTTTTTTCTTTAAATCCTACGATTGAGGAGAATAATCGTATCATCATGAGGCGTGTGGATGATGCGTCGTTGAGGAATATTGATAGTGGTAAATATAAAATTGTAGATTATGACAGATGAGGAAAAGAAGGAAATTGTAGCTGAGGTTATTCAAACATTGAAGACGAATGCCGTTACAGTTGATCAGTTGAATGAGGTATCATCATATACATCGAATGATTATGTTGAGCTGAATAAAGGCCGGAAGATGAGGGTGGACAAGATTGAGGAAAACATCGCTTCCGGTATTGACAAGAAGTATAGTCGGACAATACAAACTCTTGGTGAAAAAGATAAAGAAATAGAGGCTTATTCTAAGAAGATAACAACTGAGTATAATGTATCTGCTTTCTTCCCCACTGGAGGTTCA
>NZ_JAOQJI010000005.1:139096-146832 GCF_025567125.1 Phocaeicola fibrisolvens
AGTTCAGTGAGAGATATATCATAAGCTGTGTTTATTCGTTAATCAGTGGCTATATGGAAGTATATAAAATTGAAGGAAATCCCAAACTTATTGATTGGTCATTTTAATGTGTCAATAGCTAATCTACTCATTAAACCTACTAATGGTATTGATATGCCATCCTTCATTACTATTTTTTCAATTTACATACTATCTGAATGGCAATTATCAAAATGGTTATAGCTATTATCATTATGACCCAGCCACCGAAATCCATACGGAACTGCTGCCATTTTGTGAGTTCCTTTTCAACTAGATAGGGAACGTTAATACTGTCTGTTTTTGAAATGTACATTGTATCTCTTACTAATTTGTTACGATATAGATACTTATACTTCTCAATCAAGACGGTATCTCCCTTTTCCTTTACATATACGCTGTCAAGCATGTAGATGCTATCACGCTGTAACTTGTTGATATAGATCGTATCAACCTTTATCGTTTCTACTGGAACATACTTAATCGTCCGGCAAGAGCAGAGAACAAGCAAGCACATGAAGGGAGCCAGCGTAATACACCGACTCACCTTGTCTATTATGTAATTATAGAGTTTCATAACGCCTCCCATCCTGCTTCAATGTCTGACATCACAGCAGGTACACCGTTTTCCACCTGACTGATTGCTGCGGCAAAGGTGCACATGGTTGTCTTATCCTCCACATCTGGAACATAGGTTGTCGGTACCTGCATCTCCTTACACACACGTGAGATATATCCTCCAGTGTTGTTCTCAGTTGATGGTGCCCATCTCTGGATGAAATCCGCTATAGTCTGGCAGCCATGCCGTCTTCGATAGTTCTGCAATGTGCGAATCAGTGCCCGGTATCCCCACTTCATATCCGAGAACTGGAAAAACTCCTTATCTTCCTGAACAGGTCTAAGACCCTTCCACTTATCCTTAGTTATCCGGATGTTCCCTGGATTATTATTACGTAAACCTCTTGGTATCATTTCTTTTCCTCCTTTATCTTCTTAATTATTTTCTGTGCCTCTTCTGGCGTGAGGCATTCTACAATTTTGGCAGCCATGTCGGCCACTTCCGCTGCATGGCTCTTTTTTCTGCGAAGGTTCTCCACTACAGAAAATCCTTCGATAATCAGCACACCCAGTGTCCCGATTATCGCCCCGTAGGGAAGGTTGTACCATGGAAAGCACAAGCCAAGAATATCAATCAGAACAAAGAATAAAACCAGCCTGTAGTAGTCCACAATCTTTGTCCCTGTTTTTCGTAAAGGTCTACTGCATATCTTTTCCTTGTTGGCCCGTGCCGCGTCTATGCCAGTCCACATATCCAATAAGCAGGCAAATACGATAAGCACAAGGCAGGTGAAGATTATTGCCACACCTGACCGTAAATCCTGCGTAATAAATCCTACATACTTTTCCATTATCTTACATTTTTTCTTTCATACAATTAAGGTTTTGATATATTTATACTATATTTGTAAAGTCTCACTTGAGGCCTATATATTTTATGTGGGGGTGCAGAGGCACCCTTTTTTTGTGCATTATGATAACTGATTAAACCATACTCCAAGTGCAGCTGCTGCAAAAATTGTTATGCATCCAGCAACAGCAGCTAATACATCCATCCAGTCCGCTTTTTCATCCATGATGAGTTCTTTTATGACTGATAGGATAATAACGACTACGGTTCCTATAAGTACAGAACCAACCTTCTCGAGTGAATTTAAGTTGTCCTCTTGAAGAATCGTTACAATGGTTACCAATGCGCAAATCCACCCTCCTCCAATGAAATGCAATACCTTGTCATTCCCTACCTTTTTAATCAAATCATCTAATTCCTTCATATAAAATAAGATTTAATAAAACAAAAAGCCCTCCGACAATGCTATACACATTATCTGAGGGCAAACAAAAATATGAATTATATCATCTAATGAATCTAATGATAAAAATCCTGGAAATTTGGGAAAGCATAATATACTATAAAACAAGAAGATATAAATACTCGATATTTTAAGCATGTACTATGAGCAACAATCAAAATTAACGTTTCAGCTCTCAATTCTTTTTATATAATAATTTCACCTGTCGGTAGAAAATGGGTAGAAACAAAAAACTAGTAGCCCAATTTCTACCTATTTTCTACCGAATCTTGAATACTGCACGTAATTCCTTGAAATCATGAAACAACGCAAGTTCCGGCAGAACTTAGGACGGCCGGGCTTACCGTTAGCTTCCTGAATGAGTCCGGGGACACTGAGAAATGGGAGTTCGGCGGTGGTTCCTGGGCGATTGGTGGGTTTTCGCAGGTAGGAGCTAAGAAAATCGATAAGTTAGACAATGAAAAATTAAATAAAAATAATCCAGAACAGTCCGCAATCAAAGATAGTTCAGATACTTTCTATTTTGCAGACTCAAAGGGAAATGTTATCGGGAAACTGGATAAGGATGGGTTCAAGGCGATAGAATATCTTCTGAAGGACGGTAAAAAGTTATCAGAAGTGTTGCTATCAAAAGCTGAGACTGATAATGATTCCGAATCACGGCTGAAGGATAATTCTGACTCTTTTATCTTTTGTGATTCAAAAGGAAATGTAATTTGTCAGATATTAAGAGAAGGTGTTAAGTCTCATGATTTTATCCTGAAAAACGGGAAAAAATTATCAGAAATAGGTGTGGAGCTGGAGGGAAAAGTGAACAAAGAGGAAGGGAAAGGTCTTTCCTCAAATGATTTTACGGATTCATATAAGAAAAAGATTGATGATATTCAGGCTGGTGGAGGTGGAGGGACTGACAATATAATTAACAGAATGGATGGTTTCTATTTCTGCGACGGAAGTGGAAATGTGATTCTTAAAATAACATCAGACGGAATATACAACAAGGACGGAACGCCATTGAAGAATGATGGGAATATCCCGACGAGCTGCATATACGGGAAAAAACTGTACACTCTCTGTGATTCGTTAGGAACAGCTAATATATGGCAGGAAGAGTTTGCAAAAATAACAGGTTGCATTTTTAACGGTAATGAAAACTACAATCAAGGTAATGCGTTCAATTTGTCGGAGGGTGGCACACGGACGCTAGGAAATGACAGGAAATGCGGCCAGATGCGCGCCTTGAAACTTCTAGAACTGCATCCTGACGCTGATGTTATATTCTATGAAAACGTCAACGATACGTCTGCGAAGAGAGGTTCCATATCTGACGCACCCTTCATGCTTTCACAGATGGTGGATTATGATGGAAATATATATGGGAGTAAAGAAGAAGCCCAGGAAGCACTATCTGACGTAATTGAAACGGTTGCGGAAAAGAAAGTGGGAACAATGATACGGATTCCTTACACGTCTGAAAGCAAGGACGGATTTCTGCTTACCGTCAATGGAACTGCCGTATCGGACGGGAGCATCCAAATAACGATGGGAGGAAACAGTACAGGAATTGCTGTAACCACAAAGATGTCAATAAGTGACATTCTCAATGAGATATTGCGATGCGACTTTATTCAGTACGGATATGAGGACGTAAAGAAAGGAGACAATTCCATTCTGTTTTCCAACGTAGGGAGCGGTGGCGAGGTAACCTTCAATGCAGGAGACACAGGGGTTTCCGCCACTCTGACAGGCGACTATTCCTCATCGTATGAAGCCTACTGCTTCATTTCACGTGACGTGAACCAGTGGAATACGGTTGGGAACTGGAAGAAATGGGATGAAATAACTTTGCAGAGTGCCGTAAAAGGAATATTGGAATTTCTGTCTACAAATTTCCCGAAGGCACAGATATACTATTTGCTCCTTCCTNTTCGTTAGGAACAGCTAATATATGGCAGGAAGAGTTTGCAAAAATAACAGGTTGCATTTTTAACGGTAATGAAAACTACAATCAAGGTAATGCGTTCAATTTGTCGGAGGGTGGCACACGGACGCTAGGAAATGACAGGAAATGCGGCCAGATGCGCGCCTTGAAACTTCTAGAACTGCATCCTGACGCTGATGTTATATTCTATGAAAACGTCAACGATACGTCTGCGAAGAGAGGTTCCATATCTGACGCACCCTTCATGCTTTCACAGATGGTGGATTATGATGGAAATATATATGGGAGTAAAGAAGAAGCCCAGGAAGCACTATCTGACGTAATTGAAACGGTTGCGGAAAAGAAAGTGGGAACAATGATACGGATTCCTTATACGTCTGAAAGCAAGGACGGATTTCTGCTTACCGTCAATGGAACTGCCGTATCGGACGGGAGCATCCAAATAACGATGGGAGGAAACAGTACAGGAATTGCTGTAACCACAAAGATGTCAATAAGTGACATTCTCAATGAGATATTGCGATGCGACTTTATTCAGTACGGATATGAGGACGTAAAGAAAGGAGACAATTCCATTCTGTTTTCCAACGTAGGGAGCGGTGGCGAGGTAACCTTCAATGCAGGAGACACAGGGGTTTCCGCCACTCTGACAGGCGACTATTCCTCATCGTATGAAGCCTACTGCTTCATTTCACGTGACGTGAACCAGTGGAATACGGTTGGGAACTGGAAGAAATGGGATGAAATAACTTTGCAGAGTGCCGTAAAAGGAATATTGGAATTTCTGTCTACAAATTTCCCGAAGGCACAGATATACTATTTGCTCCTTCCTGACCTTTCTGTAGGGGATTCCACACCGAAGAGGGAGGACGGAACGATTGACATTGACAGTATTGCATCCCTGCCTTCATGGTCCGAACTGTATGACACGATGCAGGAGATTGCAAAGTACATGTGGATTCCTTCAATCAGGTTGGGGGAAAATTGCGGCATAAATCCCTACAATGCGTCATCCGGAGGTTATTATCCTTATAATGGAGGCGTTCATCCCTATGAGATGGGTTATAAAAGATGGGGTGTACAGTTATCAAGAATTTTTTAACTTTAAAACTTATAATCATGATTTTTGTAGCAAAAAATGCTGACTTCTCAGCAAATTCAATTGGGAAAATTAATATAAATACGGAACTTTCATCTTTTACGAAAAACCTTCTAAAAAAGATGACCAGGTTCGATGAAAAGTCGGATGAAGCATTTGCTTTTGACATGTTCTATTCAAGCCTTGTTGACAAGGGACTGTGGGACAAGATAGACAATCTTTATTTACCCGTAATGGCAAAAACAATCGACGAAACCTTCTGTGATGTTGCAGGGGATATGAATTATGACGTTATTGATTTTTCAGAATCAAACATCGAATTATCAGAACTTAATGGACTAAGACAAATTAACAAGTCTGGAGGTGGAATTAATGACAAAATACGTCCGACGCTGAATAAAAGCGTTAATTTCAATGACGTTAGTGCGTGCATGTACATTCTTGATAATTTTCAGGTAAAATGGGAGGAAGGATATACCTATGATGCAAAAAGAAACATCGGATTCTCGAACCAGTTAAGTTTCTTTGCACTGAATGTCGACGGAAGTGGGAAAATATATCCTTCAACAATGATTTCCGCCGGTGGACAATATCCATCCGTTACAGGTTCAAGCAATGCCCTTATTCCAGAAAAAGGGTTCATGGGATTTACTAGAAGAACTTCTGATAGTTATGACACAGAATATATTGTCGATAATACAGCCTATGAATATGGAGAGAAAAAAGAAGGCGACGAAACAAATGTAACTAATATGCAGCTTTTTGCTGAGAATTTTATATCGGATAGAAAATCAGGTGATCAGTTAAAGACCATAATAGCTCCAAGTATAGGACTTTATATCATCACTAAGAACGCACTTACACGGGATGATATGCTTGACCTTGAAAATATCGTAGAAACATTTATGTCGTCATTATAGGAATAGCCGGCAATTTGCCGGTTATTCTTACATCAGAGTTGTGAGAATATATATTGAGCTGTTCGTTTCCCAAGCAAGTCTGTCTGATGTACACCATCTGTGTATAGTTCTTTCCACTTGTATTGCCTTCCTCCAGCGTTATTATATATGTCTATGTATTGACATCCAAACAAACTTGCAGCTTCTTGTATAACTTGATTCATCTTACCTTTAATATCATCTTGGAAGGTAGAGAATATATTAGTATCAACAGAGGTTGCAAGTATCTGCTTTTGCATTGACAAACAGATTATTCTTGCTGTAGGATTGTCCGTTACTAACCTTTTAAGTATCCCTCTATATGCTGCTCTAAAAGTCACATCTGAAATTCCGGTTTCTGTCGAAAAACCTACTATCGAATTTTGTTCTCCTTCATAAATTTCTTCGTCATCTTCTTCATTCCATAAATTATAATAGATATCGTTTTCTTTAAAAACTCCACCATTAGATTTCGCAGTCGATCTGACTCCGGCATAATCATTCTGACCTCCCCATAAAATTATAATGCCAGGGTTATAAAATACAACATCAAAGCATCTTTTGTAGATTGAGTTTTCTGCAATAGGCATTATTTTAGTACCACCTACGGCAGTCGGATATGCTTTTCTGTATTTATTCTGCGATGAATCATACCAGAACCCATCATCTCCTTTCGTCAAAGTTTCATCGTTTGTGAGATATTTTGTACCACTACCCTTAACCTGTACGTATCCAACTCCTTGACCATTTTCATTGCTGTCCCAAGTCATTTTTGTCAGCTTTATCAATTCTTGTTGCCATTTTGCAAGATAAACAAGGCTGTCTCCAACAGAACATAATTTTTCATTCTCATAAGGCATATATATCGTTGTAATTGTCGGTTTGTTTTTAATAAATGAAGGCTTACCTTCATTCGTCTCATCCCAATCTGACTGTTCTTGTTCGATGTCTTTTTCTATCTTTTCTGTATAATACAATTCATATAAAAATTCATGATTACCATCATATAATGATAAACCTATGCTGTCCGTTTCTTCAGGTAATGTTATGTCTTCATCCCATTTGTTTGCCTGTTGCGATTCCACATAAGCAAATTTTTCCAAGGGATTTCCTTCCGCATCAAAAGCCCAACATGCCCCATACTGATTCCATGTCGTTCCTTTAAAATGTATTTTATTACTTTTTACCTTAACTGGTCCAACGACCGCAAAGTTTTCTCCTACATTATTCAATAGATTACCAGTCGTTGGAGAAAATCTTTTATCTTGAACTGGCGCAGGATTCTCTAATTGTTCGAAAATAATACTATCATATATTGCTAAGTCACTCTTCGTTGCTACATTGGGCTTGTTCTTTATGTAGGACTGTTTCGCAGTATCAGTTTCACTCCAATCCGGATTTTCGATTATTGCATCACTTCTTGTATATCCGTATGGTATATAATTTTGTTCTAAATCATCTAGGTAAATCCATGATTCATCTTTATATTTACTTAAAGAATAAGGCATTGTCGCCTTAAAAAAATAAGCATTTTCAGGTAAACTGTCAATTCTATTTCCTTCAACAGTGCTTATATAGATACCATATTTATCAAAAAAAGCAGTTTTGATATAAGCGTCAGAAACTTCATTAAGAACAGAAAATCTTATCACTTTATTACCATTTAGCAGAATCATCTCAGTAGTACTTCGGTTTTCCATGGATATTTCTTCACCGGAATTATTGAGAGAAAAGCCGTCATGCACAGAATTTTTATCAAGTTTGTTATAGCTATATACTTTGGTTAAATAATTTAATTTATCGATTTTCTTAGCTCCTACCTGCGAAAACCCACCAATCGCCCAGGAACCACCGCCGAACTCCCATTT
>NZ_JAOQJI010000050.1:0-24182 GCF_025567125.1 Phocaeicola fibrisolvens
CCATATTTATCTGTTTTTTATTATAAAGATAATGAAAAACATCGACACATGCAAACTAAACAACCTGATAATCAGATAAATACAAACATTAAAAACTAAATCCTGTTAAAGAAATTTTGATGCGTTTTCTCTGCGGACGTGACGAGGTGATTTCGTACTGGAGTTTCTGAATAAAGAAAGGTAAGGATACAAAAAAGGCCGTCTCCGCATTTTCAGGGAGGCGGCCTTCTGATTATTTGATTTCGAATTCTTCCTTCATATCCATTTCCTGGTTGTGTACGTCAAAGAATTTATACTGTAAAAAAGCCAGGTTTTGGTTCGGAACGATTTTGATGCCGAATCCATACTTCATCTGCCATTTGCGTTTCAGGGACATGAATCCCTGATTTACGTAGGCAGCTACGTAAGGATGGATATGCAAGGTGAATTTCTTCACTTTCAGCTTGTTGACCAAATAGTCGATCTTACTTTCCAGGGTATCGGTAAACAGGATGGAAGGTTTGATTTTCCCCTTTCCGAAACAAACGGGACAGTCTTCATCGGTAGTGACATCCATGGCCGGACGTACCCGCTGGCGCGTGATCTGCATCAGTCCGAATTTGCTCAGAGGAAGGATGTTGTGTTTGGCCCGGTCTTTCTGCATGTTCTGGCACATGCGCTCGTAAAGTTTTTGCCGGTTTTCTGCCAGGTTCATATCGATGAAGTCCACCACAATGATTCCGCCCATATCTCTCAACCGGAGCTGGCGTGCCAACTCATCAGCTGCGCCCAGGTTTACGTCGAGTGCATTTGCCTCTTGTCCGTTGGTCGATTTGGAACGGTTTCCACTGTTTACGTCCACCACGTGGAGTGCTTCAGTATGTTCGATAATCAGGTAAGCTCCGCTTTTATAGGAAACGGTCTTTCCGAAAGAGGACTTGATTTGTTTGGTGATACCGAAATTATCGAAAATAGGAAGTTGGCCGGTGTAGCGCTTCACGATGCCTGCACGCTCGGGGGCAATGAGCGCTACATAATCTTTTACTTCGTTATACACGGTTTCGTCGTTGACGTAAATGTTCTCGTACGACGGGTTGAACAAGTCGCGCAGCATGGCTACGGTGCGGCTTGTCTCCTCATAAACCAATGAGGGCAGTTTGGTGGCCTTCTGTACCTTCGTGATGGTTTCTTCCCAATGTTTCAGCAAGACTTTCAGTTCCGCATCCAGTTCTGCCACCCGTTTTCCTTCGGCCACGGTGCGTACAATCACCCCGAAATTTTTGGGTTTGATGCTTTGTAGCAGCTGTTTGAGGCGAGCTCTTTCCTCGCTGGATTTAATTTTTTGAGAGACGGATACCTTGTCATTGAAAGGAATCAGTACCAGATAGCGTCCGGCGAACGACAATTCGCAGGTCAGGCGCGGCCCTTTTGTGGAAATGGGTTCCTTGACAATCTGTACGATGACCTCTTGTCCCTGCTGGAGTACACTGGAGATTGTTCCGTCCTTGTCAATGTCGGGAAGCATGGAAGCTTTCGACATGGGATAAAGTTTCTTCCGGTCACTGATGACTTGCTTGAGGTATTTCTGGTAAGAATGAAATTGTGGTCCCAAGTCTAAATAGTGAAGAAAAGCGTCTTTCTCAAAACCTACATCTACGAAGCAGGCGTTGAGGCCGGGCATGAGTTTCCGGACTTTTCCTACGTACATGTTGCCGACAGAGAACGAAAGGTTCCGTTCTTCTTTCTGGAATTCTACCAGGTTCTTGTCTTCCATGAGAGCGATAGATATTTCCTTGGGCTGTACGTCTACTACTAATTCGCTTGTCACTTTTTGCTTGGTTTTTTGTTTTTAATAGATTGCTAATTACACAAAGAACAAACCTGAAAGACTTTGTTTAGCTTTGCAAGTTTGTTCTTTATTGAAGTCGGACAGACTAACAATTATTTTTTGCTTTTATGTCTGTTCTTTCTCAGTCTTTTTTTACGCTTGTGAGTAGACATTTTATGTCTTTTTCTTTTCTTTCCGCTTGGCATAGCTTCAAAATTTTATAGGTTAATACTAAATGTTAATTATTTTTTTACTGATAGAGTAAATGTTTTTGCTGGTTTGAATGCCGGAATATTGTGCTCTGGGATAATGATAGTAGTATTCTTAGAAATGTTACGAGCAGTCTTCTGTGCTCTTTTTTTCACAATGAAACTACCGAAACCACGGAGGTAGACATTCTCATCTTTCGACAAAGATTCTTTTACTGATCCCATGAACGCCTCAAGGGTCGCCAATACTGTTGCCTTGTCAATACCTGTGTTCTTGGCAATTTCGTTTACAATATCTGCTTTAGTCATTGCGCTAATAATTATTGTTATACGTTATCTTAATTTTTTGGACTGCAAATATATAGCTTTTCTGCTTCTTTTGGAAATATATCAGGAACATTTTTTTTGAAAAGTCGTGCTTTTTGAAGTTTTTCCATCCTTTTAGGAGACTGTAATAGGAGGTTTGTCTGCGTATATCGGGCAAATATATTATTTTTGCAGCTAAATATATACCGGATGAATTTATTTGCAGATAAGATTATAGATTGGTACAAGGAAAACAAACGGGATTTGCCTTGGCGTGAAACGAAAGACCCTTATAAAATATGGATATCGGAAATTATTCTTCAGCAGACCAGGGTTGTGCAGGGATATGATTACTATTGCCGTTTCATGGAACATTTTCCTGATGTAGATGCATTGGCGAACGCTTCAGAAGACGAAGTGATGAAGTGCTGGCAGGGGCTGGGATATTATTCGCGGGCCCGTAATCTCCATGAAGCAGCAAAGGTGATTGCAGATAAAGGACGTTTTCCTACAACTTATGAAGAAGTGAGAGCCTTGAAAGGAGTAGGAGATTATACAGCTGCGGCTATTTGCTCTTTTGCGTACGATTTGCCGTATGCCGTGGTTGATGGAAATGTGTATCGGGTATTGTCGCGCTGGATGGGAGTGGAGGAACCGATTGATACCGGTGCAGGCAAGAAATTGTTTGCCTCTCTGGCAGATGAGATGATGGACAAGTCGCGTCCGGCTTTATACAATCAGGCTATCATGGATTTCGGGGCCTTGCAATGTGTACCTTCCTCGCCTTCTTGCCTGTTTTGTCCGCTGGCAGATAGTTGCGTGGCCTTACAGAAAAATCAGGTAGACAAGCTTCCTCGGAAAGCCCGGAAGACAAAAGTACTTGACCGTTATTTTTCATATATTTACGTGCATGCGGGCGCATATACTTATATAAAGAAACGGGAGGCGGGAGATATCTGGCAAAATTTATATGAGTTTCCGCTGATTGAGACCGAACGGGAGGTGGGGGAAGAGGCAATTTTCTCGCTCCCGGAATTGAAAAAATTGCTGGAAGGTTGTCGGGTGGTTTCTTTTCGTCTGGTATCGCCGGAAATCAAACATGTGTTGTCGCACCGGGTGATTCATGCCAAATGCTATGAAGTGGTATTGGATGGGGAAGATTTTTTCCTTTCTGGATACCAGCGCATTCGAGTTGATGAATTGCATAAATTCCCTGTGTCGCGCTTGATATCTCGTTTTTTTTCGTTACTTTTGAAACCAAATTATAAAACTCATAATCATGTCATTGAATAAAGTACAATTGATTGGAAATGTGGGAAAAGATCCCGAAGTGAGATACCTGGATAGTGGAGTGGCTGTGGCTACATTCCCGCTGGCAACTACGGACCGTGCCTATACGCTGGCTAACGGAACACAAGTGCCGGAACGTACCGAATGGCATAACATTGTATTGTGGCGCGGATTGGCGGAAACAGCAGAGAAATATGTGCACAAAGGTGACAAGTTATACATAGAAGGGAAGATTCGTTCTCGTTCTTACGATGATCAGAACGGTGTGAAGCGTTATGTGGTAGAGATTTTTGGTGATAACATGGAAATGTTGACACCGCGTTCTGCTCAGCCGACAGCCCCTGCTCAATCTCAGCCGATATCGACAGCTTCTGCTCCGGCCCAGTCGGAAAGTAACCCTTCGGATGATCTGCCGTTCTGATTTCAGATTGTCTTTAATTTAAAAAATAGGAATATTATAGGATGGATCCTGACTCGTGTTTGCTCCGTTTGTCGGAGCTATGTGACGGAATTACCGTAATGCCCCTTTCATTAGGGGCTGCTTTTGCTTTATTTCTGGCCCTTACATTGTTGTATGTATCGGGTTTTGTGTCTGCTTCAGAAATTGCTTTTTTTTCGCTTTCTCCTTCTGATTTGAGTGAAATAGAGGAGGAAAATCACCCTTCGGATGTAAAAATAAAAGATTTGCTGGCCGATTCGGAACGCTTGCTGGCTACAATTCTGATTTCCAACAACTTTGTAAATGTGACCATTATCATGCTGCTGAATTATGTCTTTGCCAGCGTGATTGACTTTGGAAATGCAAAGATTCTAGAGTTTCTGATTGTGACTGTGGTCTTGACGTTCTTGTTGTTGCTGTTTGGAGAAATCATGCCTAAGATTTATTCGGCACAGCATACCCTTCCTTTTGCCCGGAAAGCAGCACCGGTCATTTCAGTATTGCGTACGGTATTTTGGCCGTTATCTTCCTTGCTGGTACGTTCTTCTTTTTTCTTAAACCGGATTAGCCAGCGGAAAAAAGCCTGGAATCTTTCTGTCAATGAATTGTCGCAGGCACTGGAGCTGACGGATATTCATGAGACCTCGGAAGAAGGGAATATGCTGGAGGGAATTATTCGTTTTGGAGAGGAGACGGCGAAGGAGGTGATGACTTCTCGTCTGGATATTGTAGATTTGGAGATTCATGAATCATTTGCCGATGTACTGAAATGTATCAATGAAAATGGGTATTCTCGAATTCCCGTTTATGAAGAAACTCGTGACAACATAAAGGGAATTTTATATATCAAGGATTTACTTCCGTATTTGGATAAGGGAAGTGATTTTCGCTGGCAGAACTTGATTCGTCCGGCATTGTTTGTACCAGAAAACAAGATGATTGGTGATTTATTGCGTGACTTTCAGGCAAATAAAATTCACATTGCGGTGGTGGTGGATGAGTTTGGTGGAACTTCCGGTATTGTGACAATGGAGGATATCATTGAAGAAATTGTAGGTGAAATCAACGATGAATACGATGAGGAAGAACGTACGTATGTGAAACTGACCGAGAATGTATATGTGTTTGAGGGAAAGACGTTGCTTTCGGATTTTTATAAAGTCATCAAGGATAGTCAGGAAGTGTTTGAGGACGTGTCGGGCGATGCGGATACCTTAGCCGGGTTGTTGTTGGAACTGAAAGGTGAATTTCCTGTCCTGCATGAGATTATCAATTATTCCAATTATCGCTTTGAAGTGCTGGAGATGACTTCCCGTCGTATTCTGAAGGTAAAAGTAACGGTCTTGCCTGCCGTTCCGGAAGAAAAAACTGAAAAAGAGAATTGATATGCCACTTCTAAGGAAATGGGATGAAGAAGGGGGAATGTGGGGTATCTGGCACGTGACTGAGTCGTTGGAAGAACTTCGGGCAAGTGTGTCGGATATGTCGGCGCTTGCGGAATATGCATGTTTGAAAGCTTCTTCCCGCAAGCTGGAATTTCTGGCTGTGAGGGTACTTTTGTATGCAATGACGGGGCGAGAAATACAGGTGGGTCACGAACCTTCGGGCAGACCTTTTCTGATAGGTGAATCGGAACATATATCGATTTCTCATACAAGGAATTATGTGGCAGTAGGGCTGCATAAGACGGCTATACCGGGAATCGATATCGAACAGTATGGTGATAAGGTGAGAAGAGTGAGGTCGCGTTTTGTGCGGAAAGACGAATTGCCTGAAGGCGAAGCGATGCAGGAGAAGGAAGAGTTGTATCAGCTGTTGCTTCACTGGTCGGCGAAAGAAACCATGTTCAAGGTGATGAATTGTACAGAAGTGGATTTTTTGCGACATCTGAGAATTGCACCTTTCAGATTGTCGTCCTCCGGTATCCTGGCAGGCGAGTCATATCATCCGGAACATGAATTTTGTTATCGGATTCATTATCTTATACATCCTGATTTCGTTTGTACTTATTGTGTCGGGAAATCGGTTGATTGAACAAACGGACAATGAGATTGTTTATGAAAGAAAAAAGATGAACAGAAAAATTCGTAGAACGGTTCGGCTTGTGATTATTGCTTTGGGGACATGTCTGTCTGTTTTTCTGCTAGCCGTGGCTGTCCTGATAAATTTTATTTTTACACCGGAGAAACTGACTCCGGTGGTTTTGAATGTGGCTAACCGTACGCTGGATGCACATCTGGAAATGAAAAGCGTAGAATTGACCTTCTTTTCTACTTTCCCTCGTTTTGGTTTGAAAGTGACGGATGGCATACTGATATCCAAAACTATGCGGGATACGCTTTGGCAGCAAACGGATTCGCTGGTATCGTTCAAGAAATGTGTGGTGGTGGTAAATCCGGTGGATTATCTGTTGAACGATAAAATCAGTCTTCGTTATTTGGGGCTGGAAGATGCATCGATATACGCTTTTAAGGACAAAGAAGGAAAAAGTAACTGGGACATTGTAAAGGGTGCAGAGGAATGTGTGGAAGAAGATACAATGGCGCAGGAGAATGTAACGATTCAGGAGATAGATATTCAGCGTGTATCGCTGAAACGGACCAATGTTACGTTTGATGACCGGGATACCAGAGTTTATGCAAAGGTACAGAATTTAAACCTGAATCTGAAGGCGGCTTTGAAGAAAACGCATGCTTCTTTGGCGTTGGAATATGACAACGAGAATCTTCTTTTCTGGCAGGATGGACAGTTGCTGATGAACCATCTGGCGGTTGGATTACGTGCGGATATGCAACTAGACCGAGCTTCAAGGCAGCTAGTATTAAAAAAGACTGGACTGACTCTTAACGGAATAGCACTGGACTTGTCGGGGACATTGGGACGGGACAGTGTAGGAGGTTCTGCTGTGGTGGATTTATCTTACAAGTTGCATGCACCTTCTTTGGAGACTGTGTTACAGATGATTCCAGAAAGTATATTGAAACGTCAGGAGTTGACGGCTAAGGGGGAGGTCCTGATGGAAGGAACCTTGAAAGGACATTATGGGAAGCAGCAGATGCCGGAAGCTACCTTGCATGTGAACATTCGTAACGCTTCGGCTCAATATGCGGGCTTACCTTATGGGGTGGATGACCTTACGGCAGAATTTAACGGATATGTAGATTTCATGCGGCGTAAATCTTCGTATGCTAATTTAAAGATCTTTCGTTTTAAAGGAGCTCATACAGATATTTTGGCTGATGGAAAGGTGGAAGATTTACTGGGGGATCCTGATATTACCTTTAATACGCGTTCGGAAATTGATTTGACGGCATTGGCCAAGACGTTCCCTTTGCAGGAAGGTGTGTCGATTGGCGGACAGGTCGGGGCCGATTTCCGCTTGCACTGTCGTTTGTCGTCTCTTCGGAAACAAGATTGGGGGCGTGTGCGCTTGAAAGGAAAGCTGGATATGCAGAATCTGTTTCTGCGTGATACAAAGAAGAATTTTGAATTTACGAGTCATGCTGCTCTTCGCTTTACAGGTGAGGATAATCTGGCTGCACAGATACATATTCAGAAGGCGGTACTCCATGCTTCGGCTATTTCTGCCGAACTGGAAGAATTGAAAGCTGCAGTGAAATCTACAAATCCGCAGGATACAACCCGTTTGATTGATGTGGAATGCAAGTTGCAGATGAGGCGTCTGAAAGGGGAGATGGGAGATTCATTGAAGGTCTTCAGTAAGCTGGCAAAAGCTTCGTTGCATTTGCAGCCCGGTAAACGGAATCCGTCTATGCCTCGTCTAAAGCTGGCACTGGAAACAGATACGCTTTTCTGCCGGATAGGAAACATGAAGATGGGAATGGATAAGGGCGGTTTTAATTTGTCGGCAGAAAAGGTGCGCGACTCACTTTGGCTTCCGAAGGGTATTGTGGGTTTCAATCGCCTTACTTTCCGGACGCCTGAGCTTGCCTTGCCGATTAGAATGCGGAAAACAGCGGTAACAATAGGTGACCGGTGCATTACGTTGAAGAACGCCAGTTTGCGTATCGGGCGTTCCAGTCTTACAGCGAGTGGTGCGGTACATGGATTGTATGCGGCTATGAAAAAGGGTGAGATGTTGAAAGCTAATTTGGATATATCTTCACGCAATCTGGATTGCAATCAGTTGATTAATGCGTTGAATTTTCCTCAGGATACGCTCCAGGCAGAAACCGATACGGTGTCAAGCTCCGAACCGTTGCAGTTGTTTGTCATCCCTTCCAATATTGATTTCGAACTGAAAACGAACTTGAACAAGGTGACTTACGGTAATATGGTCTTTGAGCATGTACGTGGAGCGGTCGATATCCGTAATCAGGCGGTTTATCTGAAGAAGTTGACGATGCGAGGACTGGAGGCGGATGTGGAGACTACATTGGTATACCGTGCCCGTAAGAAGACGCGCGGCTATGCCGGTTTTGATTTCCGGTTGAGGCAGGTAAATATCGGTAAACTGGTGGATTTCATTCCTTCACTTGACACGATTGTACCGATGCTTCGTTCGTTCAAGGGAATGGTGGATTTTGATGCGGCTGCTGAGGCTGTGCTTGATTCCAACCTGAATGTAAAGATTCCGACCTTGAGAGCGGCTATGCATATCAAGGGTGACAGTCTGGTGCTGATGGACGGAGAGACATTTGCTGAAATATCCAAGACGCTGATGTTCAAAAACAAGAAACGGAATGTGTTCGACAGTATCTCGGTCAATTTGACTGTAAAGGACGGGAACGTAACAGTATATCCATTTTTGCTTCAGATAGACCGTTACAAAGCTGCAGTAGGAGGTACTCAGGGATTGGATATGAATTTCAATTACCATATTTCTGTATTAAAGTCGCCTTTGCCTTTCAAGGCCGGAGTGAATATTACCGGAAATCTTGACAAAATGAAGATACGTATCGGCAAAGCAAAGTATAAAGATGCAGTGACTCCTGTTGCCATCCGGAAAGTGGACAGTACGCGTGTGAATATGGGTGTAGACATTATTCACAGTTTTGAACGTGTAATAAGCCGTACGTACAGAGGAAGACTTCCGGATGGGGCTGAGTAAATAGGTATCCATTTTGCTTATTTATCTGAATAATTGTATATTTGCGAACTAGAGACAGAATTTATACGAGTATTAACACTATTAATTATTAAAATCTTCATTATTTATGTTTAACAAGCATCCTAAAGGTCTAATACCTGCTGCACTTTCTAACATGGGGGAGCGTTTCGGCTACTACATCATGAATGCCGTGCTGGTATTGTTTCTTTGTTCTAAATTTGGTATAAGTGAGGAAAAAAGTACACTTATCTATTCGTTCTTTTATGCAGGTATTTATCTGTTAAGTCTTGTTGGGGGGCTGATAGCCGACAGAAAGCAGAATTATAAAGGTACAATCATGGCCGGTCTCGTGGTCATGGCTGTGGGATATATTGCATTATCTATTCCTATTACTGCCAATGCAGGCAATACATCATGGTTGCTTACACTAACTTGTATCGCCTTGTTCTTCATCGCATTTGGTAACGGGCTGTTTAAGGGAAACCTTCAGGCCATTGTAGGTCAGATGTACGATGACCTTGAAGCAGAGGCTGCTAATAAGGGGGAAAAGGAACTGATTGAAGCCAAGAGCAAGAGAGATTCCGGATTCCAGATATTTTATGTATTTATCAATATTGGTGGACTTATCGCTCCGTTTATCGCTCCTCTGTTGAGAAGCTGGTGGTTGAGTGCACACAATATGGTCTACAATGCGGGCCTTCCTGCTCTGTGCCATGAATATATAGCGAAAGGTGCAGACGGCATGTCGGCTGAGGCTATGGGCAACTTGAATCAGCTGATGTCACAGTGCGTAGGTGCAACTACCGATATGGCTGCTTCTTGCGCACAATATTTGCAGATATTTAATGAAGGTATTCACTATTCATTTTTGGCCTCTGTAGCCGCAATGCTTATTTCTTTGATTATCTTCTTTGTGACCAAGCGTCAGTTCCCAAATCCGGGAAAGAAAGAAGCCGCAGCTGCTGTCACTTATTCAGCAGAAGAAAAGGTTGCCATGGCGAAGGAAATCAAACAGCGTCTTTACGCTTTGTTTGCAGTGCTGGGTGTGGTTATTTTCTTCTGGTTCTCATTCCATCAGAACGGTACTTCACTTTCACTCTTTGCGAGAGACTTCGTAGATACATCTACCATTGCTCCGGAAATATGGCAGGCAGTGAATCCTTTCTTTGTGATTACATTGACTCCGATTATCATGATGATTTTTGGTTCTCTTTCAAGAAGAGGAAAGGAGATTTCTACTCCGCGTAAGATTGCCATCGGTATGTTCATCGCAGGTCTGGCTTATCTCTTCCTGTCTGCATATTCACTTATTATGGGTTATCCTTCTGCTGCTGAATATCGTGAACTTCCTATTGACCAGCAGGTAAAGGCAGGTGCATGGGTGTTGATTGTGCTTTACTTCCTGCTTACCGTGGCCGAGTTGTTTATCTCTCCACTTGGATTGTCATTCGTTTCGAAGGTAGCTCCAAAGCATCTTCTGGGACTTTGCCAGGGATTATGGCTGGGTGCGACTGCTGTAGGTAATCTTCTGTTGTGGATTGGTCCTCTTATGTATAACGCCATTCCTATAGGATATTGCTGGGCTATTTTCATGATTGTATGCCTCATTTCAATGGGAGTCATGCTGTTCATGGTGAAATGGCTGGAACGTGTAGCAAAATAAAATTGCTTGATATTATGTGATTAAGTTCCTCATGACATTTTGTGCATGAGGAATTTTTGTTTTTATCTTAATTATGCTGAGTATGTTTTTCAAACGATTGACTTCACTGGTGGGAATGGCTCTGTGGGCGGGTCTTTCATTGTGCGCACAGGATGTCAGGATTTCCTATGAAGCGGTGGGCAAAAATTATCTGCTGAAAGCGGATAATACTTCTTATTATCCCTACACAATTCAGATTATGTTTACGAAACTTACGGGTGCTTCGGCTCTAAGTCAAGGTGTTCCGTATATTTATGTGTCAGGACATGGAAGTAACCGGTTGCTTACCTTGAAACGTGAAACGGAAGAGGTGCCGATAGGATTTGCCTATCAGACTCGTATTTACAAAGGAAACTGGAAAATGGATTCTGATTCGTCTTATGTATATCTTCCTACTGTGGCACCGGGGAAAGAGGTGTATGTGCGGACTTTGACTGCGCTGGAGGACTTCTTTCGGAAGAAGAAACCGACCAAAGTGACGGGACTGGCTTTCCGGATGAACGAGGGAGATACAGTTTATGCTATGCGAGGCGGTTTAGTTTGTGAGGTTTGCCAACATCAGGCATCTGATGCCTTGCAGAAAGAGAAAACCAAAATTTATGCACGAACTGAAAACTATGTGGTGGTTTATCATAAGGATGGGAGTTTTGCTACCTATAAACAGTTTAAGGAGAACGGAGTGTTCGTGAAACCGGGTGATAAGGTAGAGGCTGGTATGCCATTGGGAGTGATTGGAGCAGGAAACTATCGTCAAGGTTCTCATTTGCGGGTGCAAATGAGCGGATGTTTCCGGGATTCAGATAAGGAATATGCCATAGAAGGGCGTGGATATCATTCTTTTGTTCCTGTGCTGGCCACGGACGAGAAAAAGACCTGTAAGCCGTACCCCGGAACGGTCCCTGTATTTACGGCGCAGCATCCGCAAAGTCTGATCATGAAGGAAATGACTCGACGGGAGAAACAGCAATATCTGAAAAACTTGAAGGGAAAGCGCTGACTGTGCGAGTGATATAAAAAGCCCTGGCATATCCTGATGGAAAGGAAAGCCAGGGCTTTTTTATGATGTATTTGTGCGCGTGGAAAATTTCTTTGCTTATTTTTTTAAGGTAAAGACAAACTCCAGTCCTCCGGTCGGCATGTTCTTGGCGAAAATAGTTCCTCCATGGAAAAGAACCGCATTCTTGACAATGGCCAGTCCCAAACCTGTACCTCCCAGTTTCCGTGACCGTCCTTTGTCTACTCGGTAAAACCGTTCGAACAAACGGTTGAGATGTTCTTCCGGAACGCCCACGCCTGTGTCTGAGAAGCTGAAATAGTAGAACTTTTCATCTTCCCGGAAACATTTGATGGTGATTTGTATATTGGTTCCCGCATAGGCGATTGCATTGTCGGTCAGGTTCCGGAAGATAGAGTAGAGCAACGAACTGCTTCCGGTCAAGATGATTTCCGGCGGGAGCTTGTTGACTACGGTGATGTGTTTCTCTTCCAGTCCCAATGTGACTTCATTCAGAATGTTCTCTACAATCTTGCTTAAGTTGACAGATTCCTTTTCTACCATTTCCGGCGCCTCGTCCATCCGTGTCAGTACAGAAATATCGCGTAATAGGAAGGTCAGGCGGTTACTTTGTGCGTAACTTCTTTCCAGAAATACCCGTACGTTTTCTTGTGGGATGTTCGGGTTGTTGATGATGGTTTCCAGGTATCCTTGAATACTGCTGACAGGAGTTTTCAGTTCATGGGCAATATTTTGTGTCAGTTGGCGTTTCAGGCGAGCCTGCTCTTCTTCCTGGGTTACGTCAATGATGGATATTTCGAATGACATATCTTGGAAAATGATGCATTCCAAGGTAAAAGAGCGGGCATTTTTATTGATATGCAGGGAATAGCGTTTTTCCTCTTTATTGAGATTACCTTCGTTCCGGTTCAGAAACTCGATAATGGGTTTCAGTTCCGGAATGTCGAAAATCTCATTGGTGGAACGCAGGTTCCGGTCAGAAATGTTGTTGATGTATTGCGTGAACAGGTTGTTGACCAAAATTTCTTTCCGTTCCTTGGTGAAGACTCCCAAACCTTCATGAGATGTCTGGAGGTGAGAAATCAGCTTTTCGCGTTCAATGTAAAGAGCTTCTTTGGCTCGGTGCAGACGCTTGTATATTTTAATAATATGTTGTGAGATTTCACCTAATTCGTTTTTAGGGAACGTCTGTAGAATATCCATGTCAATGGGTTCATTGCGGTCGGCCTTCATCGCAAACTGCTGCAGTTTGGTGATGGATTTTCCTAGCTTTCGTGTAAAACGATAGAAGATAAAAATCAATACCAGGCAGATGACAAGGGCAAACCACAGGTAGCCGGAGTCTGCTTGAAGGTGTTCAGCCAGGCTCAGGTTATAGGGTAGGGCGGCCCGGATGATGAGACGATACGGGGGAAAATAGCGTGCCGAGTAGAAATATTCTTCTCCCTGAATGCTTTCCGACTGTCGGCTGATGGAATAACCGCTTCCATACATCAGTGCATCTTGTACTTCCTTGCGGGAGGAATGGTTGGCGAATTTCTGCCAGTTGGCATTGGTGTTGTCATAAATCACCTTTCCAGAGGGTTCAATGAGGGTCACACGCAGATTAGGCATCATGTGAGTGGTCACATAACGCTGCATGGAATCCGGGTTGAATCCGTGGTGTTCGGAAATGAAATCGCACAGCTGGTTGTTGTAATTCTGTAGTTGTGTGTTCAGCAGTTCTATTTTATAGGCTTTTTCGCGTTTGTATTGGAACAGCATAAAGCATACTGCATATCCCAAGAATAAGAATATGACAGAAAAAAACAACCTCTGGCTGAAAGGGAGGATGCGATAGGAAAATTTTGTCATGGTTCTACAGCCCTTTATTCACATTCAAAACAGTAACCATAGCCGAGGCGGGTCACAATACATTGTCCATATTCACCAATTTTTTTCCGAAGACGGGTAATGTTTACGTCAATGGTACGGTCGAGCACATACACTTCATCATGCCAGACCTTGGCCAGAATTTCTTCGCGTGAAAATACTCTTCCTTGATTTTGGAGTAGCAGCAAGAGGATTTCGAATTCTTTTTTGGTTAATGAAATTTCTTCATTGTTGATGGTTACTTTTTTCTTTGGAATATTGACAGACAAGCCCTTGTAAGTGAGCTGTTCAGGAACCTGTGTCTGCACTCCGGCTGTACGGCGCAATACAGCTTTTACCCTCATGATGACTTCACGGAGTGAGAATGGTTTAGAAATATAGTCGTCCGCTCCCAGATTAAACCCGGTCAGCGTATCGTTTTCAGTGTCTTTGGCTGTGATGAAAATAATAGGAATATTTTCTGTATCCTTGTTCTTTTTCATCATGCTGGCCATTTTAAAGCCCGAAATTTCTCCCATCATCACGTCCAGTAAAATCAAATTGTAGTGCGGAAGATCCAATTTCAATGCTTCTTCAGCAGAATTGGCTGTATCTACGGTATACCCTTCCATTTCGAGATTAAACTTCAGAATCTCGCACAGGTCTTCTTCATCGTCTACGACTAAAATCCGATAATCGTTCATGTGCATTCTCTATTAGGATTAATACAAAATTCAGTATGATTTAGTTTTCGTTACAAAGATGACCCTTTTTTGTTTCGTCCTTATGAAATAGATATTACATTTGGGTTACAATGTGGGTTTGGTGAACTCTCCGGCTATGGAGCGACTCATGTCATTGCGTATTTCCCTAGGACTAAGTCCATGTCCAAGTAGAAACATCAGTTTGGTCAATACGCTTTCTACTGTAGCATCATAGCCGCTGATTACTCCTGCATCCAATAAGTGAAGTCCGGTTTCATAACGTGCCATCTCTACCATTCCCGTCTGGCATTGCGAGATATTTACGATGACAATGCCTTTCGCTGTAGCTTCAGAAAGCAAGCGGATGAACCAAGGCTTCTGAGGGGCATTTCCTGAACCGTATGTTTTCAGTACCACCGCTTTCAGCCCGGGAGTATTGAGTACTGTGCGTACGATGTTTTCCTGAATTCCAGGAAAGAGGGTCAGGATAATTACATTGGTATCAAAAACATAATGAGCGTGCATCGGAATGTCGGGGGTTGCTTTTCGGATGCGGTCGTATTCATATTTGATATGGATTCCTGCAGTTGCTAATGCCGGATAATTGTAAGAGCGGAAAGCATTAAAATTTTCTGCATTGATTTTTGTGGTACGGTTTCCACGAAGCAGAAGGTTTTCAAAAAAGATGCATACCTCTGGTACAACCGCTGTTCCGTCAGGATGCTTGGCTGCGGCGATTTCAATGGAGGTAATCAGATTTTCCTTTCCATCTGTGCGCAGCACTCCGATAGGTAGTTGGCTTCCAGTAAGAATAACCGGTTTGCTCAGGTTTTCCAGCATGAAACTCAGGGCAGAGGCTGTATAAGCCATCGTATCTGTACCATGCAGGATGACGAAACCGTCAAAATTATCGTAGTTATATTGGATAATCTTTACCAGTTTCGCCCACAAAGCCGGTTCCATGTCAGAGGAATCAATGGGAGGATTAAACTGATAGGAGGAAATACGGTAGTTGAATCGCTTCAGTTCCGGTACGTTTTCTTGAAGCTGGTCAAAATTAAAAGCTTCCAAGGCACCGGTTTCGGGGTTTTCAATCATACCGATTGTTCCTCCTGTGTAAATGAGTAATACGGAAGGATAATCTGGTTTTATCATTTGGCTCTTCGTTTAGTTTGGCACAAAGATAGCAAAAATATGTTTATACCGATAAATTAACCCTATAAAAATAACAGAATGATTAATTATTCCTCCTTTTTCAGCATTTCTAAAAGTCGGTCGATAGCTTTTTCTGGATTTTTCTCTTCTTCCAGCAGGCTGACAAATTTGCTTCCAATGATACATCCGGCTGCATGAGCGGCGGCTGCCTCGTAAGTATTCTTATTGGAGATGCCGAAGCCAATCATGCGTGGATTCCGCAGGTGCATCTGTTCGATACGCTGGAAGTAGGCTTGTTTTTGTGCATTGAATTCTTTCTGTGCTCCTGTGACGGCAGCCGAAGAGACCATGTAGATGAATCCATTGGTGTGTTCGTCGATTTGGCGGATACGTTCTTCGCTGGTTTCCGGAGTAATCAGCATGATGACATGGAGTCCGTATTTGTCGGCTACGGGACGGTATTCGTTCATATAATCCTTGAAAGGCAGGTCGGGAATGATGACTCCATCGATTCCGCACTCCTGACATTTCTTGCAGAAATTCTCAAAACCATACTGCATGATAGGATTCAGGTAGCCCATCAATACCAGTGGCATCTGTACTTCCGGGCGGATATGCTCCAGTTGGCTGAACAAGGTGCGGAGGGTCATGCCGTTGCGCAGGGCCTGAGTGGCTGCATGCTGGATGACAGGTCCGTCGGCCATCGGGTCGCTGAACGGGATTCCGACTTCAATCATTTGTACACCTTTGCGCTCCAGCGTGCGGATTACCTCGGCAGTTCCTTCCAGAGTGGGAGTACCTGCGCAGAAATAAATGGAAAGTATGTGGTCTTTGTGTGTGCGGAATAATTGGTCAATACGGTTCATAATTACTAATTTTTAAAAGTTGTACTTGTTTTGTTTGAATGAATGAATAAAAGTGGAAAGGGAAGAGGCATCTTTCATTCCAGGTGCCTGTTCGAAACCACTGTTCAGGTCAATGCCGGCCCAGCGGGGATGATGAAAAGCAGCCAATGCTTCCAAACTGGTGGGGTTCAGTCCCCCGCTCAGTAGGAAGGGAACCGAACCTTGATAGTGGGTCAACAGTTCCCAGTCAAAACTCTTTCCGGAACCTCCATATCCTTGGCAGGGAGTATCGAACAGGAAATAATCACAAAATGGAATATAATCTTCTGTTGCCTGCACGTCTTCTGGCGTACGCAAGGAGAATGCTTTGATGACTTTCATCCCTGTAGCTTGAAGCTGCTGGCAAAATTCGGGTGATTCCTTGCCATGAAGCTGTACGAAATCCAAATGCCAGTCAGCGATTCGTTCCTGAATGTGTGGAAGGGAAGCATTGACAAACACTCCTACCTTTTGTAATGAGACCGGAAGATACTCCGGTACTCCTTCTACATAACGTGGAGAACGTTCGTAGTCGATGAATCCCATCCAGTCGGCCCCGGCTTGTTCTACCTGACGGATATTTTCAGCGTCCCTCATGCCGCAAACCTTGACAATCATAGGGCTGCTGCTTGAAGAAAGTCTGACAATGCCTGTGCGGGGGAAGGGGTTTTCATAAACCTTTCTCCCATCAGGAAGCCCCTGAATCCGGTTTCCCGCAATTGCTTGAGCGTCTCTGATTGGGAAATACCGCTTTCGGATACCCATAAAAGTTCTTTGGGAAGTTTTTGGGCCAGGCGGAAGGAATTCTCCACATCGGTATGGAAGGTACCCAGGTTGCGGTTGTTCACCCCAATCAGGTCTACATATTCATGCAGGTAGTCGAGCTCTTTTTCAGCGTGAATCTCCAACAGCACCTCCATTTCCAGCTGATGGGCCAGTTTGCCCAAGTCTTTACATTCGTCGATGGTCAAGGCGGCTGCAATGAGGAGAACCACATCTGCTCCTGCCAATTTGGCCTGATAAAGCTGGTAAGGGCTGATGATGAAATCTTTGCGCAGCACCGGAAGCTGGACCAGCGGACGGACGGTCTGCAAATCTTTCAGGCTTCCTCCAAAGAACTCCTGGTCGGTCAACACTGAGATGCCGGAAGCACCAGCCTGTGCATAACCCGGAACAATGATTGTCGGGTCTGCCTCTGGAGCTATCCATCCTTTGGACGGAGAGCGTCGCTTGAATTCGGCGATGATGCCTGTCGGAGAGCTGGCCAATGCTTGTTTCAGGCTTTTTGTCGGACGGGAAGGATTCGTTTCCAATTGCCGTATCAGGAAGTCGCGGGATACCGCTTCTTCCTGATGGGTAATTTCTGTACGTTTATGGGCGACGATAGTCTGTAAAATATCAGTAGTCATAATTTATTCTTGGTTAAGAGTAAGGAATTTGTGTAATGTGGCCAGTGCCTTTCCGCTTTCGAGCGATTCTTTGGCCAACGCCACACATTCTTCTATTTTCTTTTGCGGTTCCAAAGCCTGGATGGCAAAGGAAGCATTGATTAGTACGCAATCAGTCTGTGCTTTGCTGCCTTCATTGTGAAGCACACGGTCGAAAATGGCAGCTGCCTCTTCCGGGGTCTTTCCTCCGTAGAGTTCTTCCTGACGTGCCATCGAGAAGCCCAGTTCAGAGGGACGGTAGATGGTTTCATAGCGGTTGGTCATGACCTTGAATTCATCGGTCAGCGAGATTTCATCGTATCCGTCCAGGTTGTTGACCACGGCAAACTGGATACCGAGTTTCTGGAGGGTATTGGTATAAAGCCGCATCTGCTGCAGGTCGGCTACCCCCAGCAGCTGGCAGGCCGGATGACAGGGATTGACCAGCGGGCCCAGTAAGTTGAACAAGGTACGTACGCCCAATGCCTTCCGGACAGGAGCCACGGTTTTCAGGGCCGGATGGAAAAAGGGAGCATGCAAATAAGCCATGCCGCACTCTTCAATCGACCGTTTCAGTTTATCCGGGTTATTGGTGAATTTCACTCCGTAATGTTCCATGACGTTGCTGGCCCCGCTCACTGAGGTGGCTCCGTAGTTGCCGTGCTTGGCTACCCGGTAGCCGGCTCCGGCCACTACAAAGCAGGCACAGGTAGAAATGTTAAAGGTATTTTTTCCGTCTCCTCCAGTTCCTACGATGTCAATCGGATGAAATTCATGAAGGTCGATAGGTACACAGGCCTCCAGCAAGGCATCCCGGAAGCCAATCAGTTCGTCTACCGTGACGCCCCGCATCTGAAAAGCAGCCAGCAAGGCTGCAGTTTGGGCCTCGTTCATTTCACCACCGGTCATTTTGTGCATCAGCGAGCAGGCCTCTTCACGGGTCAGCTCTTCGTGGTGGAAGATTCGTTTCAGTATTTGTTTCATATTGTATGTCAAAGTTTTATCAGTTATCAAATGGGGTTCTTTTAGAGGCTTATCGGTGCTGTATCCAGTTGGCCAGCATTTGTTTGCCGTCGGGGGTCAGCACGGATTCCGGATGGAACTGCACGCCGCGTACGTCGAGGGTTTTGTGACGGAGCGCCATGATATAGCCTTCTTTGCTGACGGCAGTGACTTCCAGACAGTCCGGAAGCCCTTTCTGGTCCACTACCCAGGAGTGGTATCTTCCGACCTGAATTTGTGAGGGAAGTCCTTCAAACAGATAGTCCGGTGTGGTCAGGGTAATGGTACTCTGGATGCCGTGGAACACCTCATCCAGGTTGGTAAGGTTACCTCCGTACACTTCGCCAATGGCCTGTTCACCCAGGCAAACGCCGAGAATCGGTTTCTTTCCGGCATACGTACGGATGACATCCAGCAGGAGTCCGGCTTCTTCCGGAATGCCGGGTCCGGGAGAGAGAAGAATCTTGTCGAATGCTTCCAGTTCTTCCAGTTGGAACTGGTCGTTGCGTTTTACGGTGACTTCTGCTCCCAGCTCTTTCAGCAGGTGACTCAGGTTGTATACAAATGAGTCATAGTTATCGATGATGACAATTTTCATGGTGTGTTATCTTTTTTCAGCCAGGAGAATGGCTTTCTTCAGGGCTCCCAGCTTGTTGTTTACTTCTTGTAGTTCATTGTTCTCGTTACTCTTGGCTACGATGCCGCCTCCAGCCTGGAACCAGAGTTCGTTGTTGCGGCTTACAAAGGTGCGGATGGTGATGGCCTGGTTCAAGTCGCCGTTGAATCCGATGAACCCGATGCAGCCTCCGTAAGCGCCTCGGTTGTGCGGCTCGATTTCACTGATCAGCTGCATGGCCTTCACCTTCGGAGCTCCACTCAGGGTACCGGCCGGGAACGTATCGATAAAGGTCTTGATGGGGTCGGCTCCTTCATCCAAGGTACCGCTAACCCGGCTTACCAGATGGATGACATGGCTGTAGTATTGCGGTTGCTTGTAGAATTCCACGTGCGTATGGTGGCAGTTCCGGCTCAGATCGTTGCGGGCCAGATCAACCAGCATCACGTGTTCTGCATTCTCCTTCGGGTCGGCCAGTAAGGCTTGGGTCAGGGCTTCATCCGTCTTTTTGTCTCCACTTCTGCGGGTCGTACCGGCAATGGGGTCGATGGTTGCTTTTCGGTCTTCAATCTTGCAGTGTGTTTCGGGAGAAGAACCGAAGATACGGAACCCGCCGAAATCGAAGTAGAACAAGTAAGGAGAAGGATTGATGCTTCTCAAGGCACGGTAGAGGGTAAAGTCATCGCCTTCATAGCGCTGGATGAAGCGGCGGGAAAGTACGATCTGGAACACATCTCCTCTCTTGCAGTGGGCGATGCCCTTGCGGATGTTGGCCTTGTGTTCTTCATCGGTCAGGGTACTGGTCGTTTCACCTACCGCCCGGAAGTCGTAGGTCGTATAGTTCCGGTTGTGGACTGCCTTTTCAATTTCGTCAATGTGGCTCGGCTCGTTGTCTGCCTGCAGTTCCACCAATACCATTTCGCTCTGGAAATCATTGAATACAATCAGGTATTTGTAGAGAATATAGAGAATTTCCGGTGCATCGTTTTTGGGGTCGCTGCTGTCTTTCACCGGAATCGGTTCGAAATAACGGACGGCATTGAACGTGGTATAACCGTACACACCGGCGTAGCGGGCATATTCACCTTTCACTTCGAAATGTTTCAGGAAGTCCTTGAAAGCATCTTCCACCTGGAAGTCCGGAGTCAAGGGACGTTCTTCGCGGCTTTTATCCGGAAAAGCAGTGGTGACGATTCCGTGGTTTACAGAGAAACTGGCGATGGGGTTCAGTCCGATAAAGGAGCGGTTGTTTTCTACTCCGTGATAATCTGAACTTTCCAGCAAGATGCTCTGCGGGAACAAGTCGCGTACTTTCAGGTACGTGCTTACCGGGGTCAGCAAATCACCGGGGAGTGTTTTATAGCTGGTTGTATAAGCAAAAGTTTTCATTGTTTTCTCGTTTAAAATTGTTCAGGGTGGTTTTTGTATCTCAAATAAGTTTCGATGTCTTTGTCTCCTCTTCCCGATACGGTCAGGACTACGATGTCAGACGGCTGGAATTTGACTTTTTCCAAGGCTCCCAGGGCATGAGCCGATTCCAATGCCGGAATGATGCCTTCCAACCGGGTCAGTTCGAAAGCGGCACGCAAGGCTTCATCGTCGTTGATGGCCAGTACGGTAGCCCGTTTCTGTGCGGCCAGATTGGCATGCATGGGGCCGATGCCCGGATAATCCAGTCCGGCGGATACGGAGTAGGGTTCCAGAATCTGTCCGTCTTCATTCTGCATCACCAGAGTCTTGGAACCGTGGATGATTCCCAAGCGTCCCAACTGGATGGTCGCGGCCGAGAATCCGCTGTGGATACCCTTTCCTCCGGCTTCTGCCAGAATGATTTTCACCCGGTCATCGTCCAGATAATGGTAGATGGTGCCGGCGGCATTGCTTCCGCCCCCTACACAGGCCATCAGGTAATCTGGATAGTCACGTCCTTCGTGTTCCATCAGCTGTTTCTTGATTTCTTCACTGATGACCGATTGCAGACGGGCTACCATGTCCGGATAAGGGTGAGGGCCTACCGTAGAACCAATCACGTAATACGTGTCTTCCGGGTGGCAGCACCAGTCGCGTATGGCTTCGTTGGTGGCGTCCTTCAGGGTCATGTTGCCGGAGGTGACGGCTTCCACTCTGGCTCCCAGCATTTGCATACGTTCCACATTCACCCGCTGGCGTTCCACATCGGTCTTTCCCATGTAGACCACACATTCCATTCCCATCAGGGCACATACCGTAGCGGTTGCCACACCGTGTTGTCCGGCTCCTGTCTCGGCAATGATTCGTTTCTTGCCCATTCTCCGGGCCAAAAGTACCTGGCCGATGGCATTGTTGATTTTATGGGCTCCCGTGTGGTTCAGGTCTTCCCGTTTCAGGTAGATCTTGCATCCGTATTTTTCCGACAACCGTTTGGCGAGGTAAAGAGGAGAGGGGCGTCCTACGTAGTCTTTGAGCAAGGCTTGATATTCTTTCTGGAAACTTTCGTCTGCTAGTACCTTAAGGTAGGCGTTTCGTAATTCTTCCACACAGCGATGGAGAATTTCCGGGATGTAGGCTCCACCAAAATCTCCATAAAATCCTTCTTGATTGACTTGATAAGTTTTCATGAGTGTATTTGTATTTTAGGGGTAAAACAAAAAAGGCTGTCGTAAGTTTACGACAGCCTTTTCGTGATATTATATCTCTTGAGGTATATACATGCGACTGAGTTCCCTTACGACTTGTGAAGTTGTAAGCGGCGCCACCAGAAGAATGTATTTACCATTGAATGTCTCATAATGTTATTTTTCTTGTTTTTTTATTGTTTCGTTCGCAAAGGTAACGATTCATTTGAATTTTCCAAACAAAAGAGTGTGATTTTTTTACTTTTTCCTATCTTTGCCCGAAATTTTAAAATCGCGTATATAATAAGGTCATGGAGGAATTCAGACTGGACGGTTTGACCGTCAAAGAACATCTGCTGATACTCGCAGCGGATGGGAACCGCAAGTTTACAGAAGGGCTTCACCCTGGTGTGGAACATGTGTTGGGCATTCGTTTGCCGGCGTTGCGGAAACTGGCTGCAAGGATTGCCAAGAGCGACTGGGAAAATTACCTTGAAACAGCCGACGGGTATTACATGGAAGAACGCATGTTGCAGGGAATGGTGTTGGGCTGCATCCAGCCCGATGAAGATGTGGAAGTGTATCTGCACCGTGTCACCTGCTTTGTGTGGAACATCAACAGCTGGTCGGTGTGCGATACGTTTAAGTTTGGAGGCGGGAAGGCGTTTATTCGCCGTCATTCAGCCCGTCTTTGGGAATACCTGAAGGAATGGATGAAAGCCTCGGGTGAGTATGAAGTCCGTTTCGGTGTAGTGATGGGTATGAGTTATTTTCTGGATACGGATCATGTGGATGAATTGCTTTCCTTACTCGATGGTATCCGTCACGAAGGATATTACGTACGTATGGCTGTGGCATGGGCTCTTTCGGTTTGTCTGGTAAAATTCCCTGAAAAGACTTTGGATTTTCTCCAAAACTGTCACTTGGATGATTTTACCTTCCGCAAGACCCTTCAGAAAATCGGCGAATCTTATCGCGTAAGTGAAGAGATGAAAAAGGCTGTCAAGGCATTGAAGCGTTGACAGCCTTTGCTGTTTTGGTTTTTATTTCATTCTAAATTTTACGGCTGCCCAGTTGTGTTTTTCGCGGTGGTGTACGTATTCCATACTTAGACTTTCCGCTTTTTCACGCAATACCGGAATGTCTTCTGTGTAGAATCCGCTGATATACAGTTCGGAGCCTTTTTTCATGCAAGCTGCATAAGCCGGCATATCCTGTAACAGGATGTTGCGGTTGATGTTGGCGATGATGACATCAAACGGTTCATGTCCTTCCAGCAGGGAAGCGTCGCCCAGCGCTACGGTGATGTTGGAGATACCGTTCAGAGCAATGTTGTCGCGCGAATTATTCACGCACCAGTCGTCAATATCGATGGCAGTCACTTTTTCAGCTCCTCTCATGCTGGCCAGAATAGCCAGAATGGATGTGCCGCATCCCATATCAAGTACGGATTTTCCTTTCAGGTCGGCTTCCAGCAGTTCTCCCAAGATGGAGCTGGTGGTTTCATGGTGTCCTGTACCGAATGCCATCTGCGGATTAATCACGATGTCGTATTCAGCCTTCGGGTAGTCTTTGTGGAAGGTACTGTGAATTACACAGCGGTTGTCGATGACGATGGGCTGGAAGAAATTCTTTTCCCATTCTTCGTTCCAGTTTTTGTCTTCCGGTTCCGCGATGGAGTAGGTAATGGCTGTATCAGGTATCGGGAAATTCTCCACTACCTGCTTGAGGGCTGCTTCATCAAACTGGCTTTGCTGGATATAGGCCTTCATGCCGTTTTCACATTCCACGAAACTTTCGAAACCGATATCGGCGGTCAGTCCCGATAATACATCTGTGATGGTCTCGTTGCACGGCTGTGCGGTAAAGGTCACTTCAAAATATTTCATACGTTTGTGCGGTTTAAAATAGAATCTCAGACAAATGTACATAAAATCCTTGACATTATGGGTTCGTCGTACGCGAAAAACAATCCCTATATGTAGGGATATTCTGTCGTTTGCTAATAGGTAAAATAACGTGAGTTCGAAATAGTAATAAATATATTTCAGTGATAATTAGAAACATAGCGATAAAAGTATTAAATTTATAGTGCTGAATTATAAGATTT
>NZ_JAOQJI010000051.1:0-22919 GCF_025567125.1 Phocaeicola fibrisolvens
AAAGGATATATTGGCCAAGCTCTGTTCGAGAACCTTTTCCTTGATGGCATTCAGCTTGTCACTAAAGTTAAAAACAATATGAAGAACTCGCTGATGAGTATAGCCGACAAGATTCTGCTCAGAAAAAGGGCCTTGATTGAAACGGTCAATGACGAGCTGAAGAACATAGCACAGATAGAACACTCCAGACATCGTTCATTCAATAACTTTATAGTCAACTCTTTGTCGGCTATTGCAGCATACTGCTTTTTTGAAAAGAAGCCCGCCATTGACGTTAACTTTGCCAATGACGGACAACTGTCTATTTTCTAATTTTATATCGAACTCACGTTAAAAATACATTATGTGCTCTGGTAGGAGTAGGAATGGTGGCATGTTCTGATTTCCTGGATGTAGAACCACATAATCAGCTGACGGATGCTGCTGTTTGGGGAAATTTGGATTATGCAGAGGCTTTCTTGAATAATTGCTATAGCTGGGTTGAAGGTGAAAACCAAAATGGTGTGCCTTTCTGTAGTTATACGGATGAAATATATCATCGTGCGGGATATGCAACGGAAGTGTATACTTTAGGAAATGTTTCGTGTGATAATTATAATGTCGGATATTCTGAAGCAAGAGGAAATACTTGGTATTTCTATTATAATGCGATAAAGAATGTGAATCAGTTGTTGGAAAGAGTGGATGAGGTCCCTGTAGCTTCGGAAGACGATACAAATCGTAAGGAAGAAATCAAGGGACAGGGATATTTTCTGCGTGCATTTTATTATCACCAATTATATTCATTGTATGGACGTGTGCCATTGATTTATCATACTTGCGACATTGATTCAGAATGGACGGAAACAAGGGCTGATATGGATGAAGTGGCAGACTCTATTGTAGCAGACTGTGATCGAGCTGCTGCCATTTTGCCTCTTAGCTATAGTAGTACAGATTTTGGTCGGGCTACAAAAGAATCTGCTTTGGCGGTAAAAGCCCGTACGCTGCTTTATAAGGCAAGTCCATTGTTTGGTACACCTTCAAGAGAAAGGTGGCAAGAAGCTGCGGATGCGCAGAAGGCCGTGATTGATTTGGCGGATCAAGGAGTGTATACTCTTCCACAGGTAAATGATTATGAAGAATATGCAGCATTATTCTGTGACCCTGAAAACCCTGAGATTATATTTGAGAAGTTGTATAATACTGTGAGTGGGGGAGCTTATTCTCAGAGTTATCCGATGTCAGCGCCTCCGGGAGCTTATAATGGTTATAATGGATGGGGAATATGGTTGCCTACGTATAATATAGTGAATATGTACCAAACTAAGGATGGCTCAGACTTTGAAATGAAGAATCTGACTAATTATAGCATTCAAGTCCCAAGTGTAGATCCAGCTACAGGTAATATTGTTTATAAGGATGAGTCTGTTGTGGCCACAAAGGATTCGCCATGGGAAAATCGTGAAATGCGTTTTTATGCGAATATTCTTTATGATGGTGCATTGTGGGGATATGGTGAGGATAATCATCCTATTCAAATTTATGAGTCTGGTGCTGAAGGAGTTATTTCAGGAGAACAGTCTCCTACCTATACGAGTGGAGAATATTGGAATGCAACCCAGACTGGATATTATTTACGTAAGTTTATGAATCCTAATTATAACCAATGGGATGAGACAGTAATGGATAATACTCCATGGATTTTCTTCCGGTTAGCTGAGTTTTATTTGAATTATGCTGAATGTCAGATTGAATTGGGTAATGATAATGAAGCTTTGTCTTATATCAATAAGACTCGTACTCGTGCATTGTTACCGGCGTTGACTGATGTAAGTAATATTCGCGAAAAATATGAACAGGAGAGAGCCGTGGAATTGATGTTTGAAGGACAGCGTTTCTTCGATTTGCGTAGATGGAAGAGAATGGAGGAAGCTTATTCTCCTGAAAATTGTCCAACAGCTATGAAGATTTATAAACTAGGTGATGGCTCACTGTTGTATTCTCATAATACAACGATTTTGCAGCAACGGAATTTCAAAGAAGAAATGTATTGGATGCCTATTCCTCGTTATGAGTTGAATAAATGTCCACAATTGGATGGACTCCCTTATGAAGATTAATTAACTTTTAGTAGAGCGTAATAGGACAGAAGTCTTATTACGCTCATTTTTTTATTTTAATATCATGAGACAGTTACTATTACTATCAGCATTTTTAGGTTTAAATTTAGTTTCTTTGGGGCAGAATGTTTGTCCTAAAGAACTTTGTGGTAATGTAAAAGGCAAAGAAATCTACATCCCCAAGGATTTGCAGGGCATGGACCTCCATAACCCGGACTCTAAATGGAGCTATCAGCGGATGTGCTGCACGGACAATGTGGCGATATTTTGGGAGAAGGGATTCGGCAATGACCTGGCGAATCCTCCTCAGTTGGAAGGACACGACATGCATGTGGATTTGAACAACTTGACGGATAAGCTGGAAAAGTTTTATACGTTCTTCCGGGATTCCCTGCAATTCACCAAGCCGGGGTCGAAGAGCGACCGTTACCGGATGATGGTCATGATTAACTATTCGCTTGAGGGAACAGCCTACGGCGGGGATTATGACCAGCAGATTGGAGCTTTGTGGGTGGCACCCAACCGTATTCAGGATGAAAAGCTGAACTGTGTGGCACACGAACTGGGCCACAGTTTCCAGTCGCAGATCTCGTGTGACGGAGCAGGAGAGGCCTGGGGAGGCTCCGGTTTCTTCGAGATGGCTTCGCAATGGATGTTGTGGCAGGTCAATCCGGACTGGCAGACCGACGAGCGTTATCACTGGGATGCCTTTACGAAACTGACGCACAAGGCGTATTTGCACTTGGAGAATATCTATCACTCTCCGTACATCCTGGAGTATTGGGGGATGAAGAGGGGACGTCCCATCATTGCCGAACTTTTCCGGCAGGGAAAGAAGGGAGAAGACCCGGTGATGACGTATAAACGGCTGACGGGACTGTCGCAGGAGGCTTTCTGCGACGAGATGTTCGATGCCAGCCGTCATTTGGTGAACTTGGACTTTGAACGGGTGTGGAAGAATACGCGCCCTTATGCCAACCAGTATGATTGTAAGCTGTCGAAGCAGGCTGACGGATGGTATCAGGTGCCTGCCGAGGTTTGTCCCGAAAACTACGGCTTCAATGTCATTCCGTTGGTGGTCCCGGAACCGGGAACGAAGGTAACCTTACAATTTGAAGGATTGAAAGGCCCGCAGGACGGGTATGTATCGGTTCATCCGGAAAAGGCAGGCTGGCGGTATGGATTTGTGGCCGTAAAGGCAGATGGAAAAAGTCTGTATGGGGAAATGAGTGCCAAGCAGAAAGGAAAACTGACTTTTAAAGTACCTGAAAACGAGAAGTTAGTATATTTGTGGTTGGTAGTGATGGGAGCACCGGAGGAGCATTGGATGAACCCTTCGCCTCGGAGCAGGGAAAAAGATGCACAATGGCCTTATCGCATCAAACTGAAAGGAACGGATTTAAAGGACTAAATGGATAAAACTATGTTTGCAAAAGAAACGTATGTCGCCCGCAGGCGGCAATTGAAGGAGAGTGTGGGCTCAGGTCTGCTCCTCTTTTTAGGGAACGACGAGTGTGGAATGAACTATGAGGACAACACGTACGATTATCGGCAGGATTCTTCTTTTCTGTATTTCTGGGGGTTGTCGTATGCCGGACTGGCTGCCGTGATTGACATTGATGAGGATCGTGAAATCATTTTTGGCGATGAACTGACCATCGACCATATTGTGTGGATGGGCACGCAGCCGACCTTGCGCGAGAAAGCGCAGCGGGTAGGGGTGACGGAAACGCGCCCGTTGGCGGAACTGAAGACATACGTGCAGAAAGTGGTGGCACAAAAGCGGATGGTGCATTATTTGCCGCCCTACCGGGCCGAGCATCGGTTGAAACTGATGGATTTGTTAGGAGTAAAACCGGGGGAAGAGATTCCTTCTGTACCGTTTATCAAAGGGGTTGTTAATTTGCGGAATTATAAGACGGAAGAGGAAATCGTGGAGATTGAACGGGCTTGTGATGTGACGGCAGAAATGCATCTGGAAGCCATGCGGGTGTTGCGCGTCGGTATGAAGGAATACGAAGCGGCTGCCGCATTGGAGGCAGTGGCACGGGCACACGGATGCCGTCTGTCTTTCCCGACCATCGCCACGGTGTGCGGACAAACGCTCCACAACCACTATTACGGTCATACGGTGAAGGAAGGTGATATGCTGTTGGTGGATGCAGGTGCAGAAACGGAGATGGGTTATGCTGGAGACATGTCGTCTACCATCTGTGCCGGAAAGAAATTCACCAGCCGTCAGAAGGATGTGTACGACATTCAGGTGGCGGCGCATCGGGCGGCGGTGGATGCCTTGAAGCCGGGAGTGTATTTCCGGGATGTGTATGATTTGGCTTGCCGGGTGATTTGTGAGGGCTTGAAAGGACTGGGCTTGATGAAAGGCAATCCGGCGGATGCCGTGGAACAGGGAGTACACGCGATGTTTTTCCCTTGCGGACTGGGCCACATGATGGGACTGGATGTGCACGACATGGAGAACTTGGGTGAAGTGTGGGTCGGCTATGACGGACAGCCCAAGAGTACACAGTTCGGACGGAAGTCGCTGCGTCTGGCCCGGAAACTGGAACCGGGGTTCGTGCTGACCATTGAACCGGGTATTTATTTCATTCCGGAGCTGATAGATTATTGGAAATCAGAGCATCGCTTTACGGATTTCATCAATTATGAGAAATTGGAGAGTTACCGTGACTTTACGGGCTTGCGTAACGAAGAGGATTACCTGATTACGGCCACCGGGGCACGGCGGCTGGGCCAGAGGATTCCATTGACAACCGAAGAAGTGGAGGCGATGAGATGACGAACGATAACAAAGCGATTGCGTGTGCCTGTGTGGCGGTATTGAGCTGGTCGACGGTAGCCACGGCGTTCAAGATGGCGCTGCGTTACCTGACGCATTTTGAAATGTTGTGGGTGGCCAGCCTGACCTCACTGGTGATATTTACGGTGTTGCTCACCGTACAGCGGAAATGGAGACTGCTGGGAAACCTGACCGGGAAGCAATGGGGATATTATGCGGCGTTGGGACTACTGAATCCGGTGGCCTACTATCTGGTGTTGTTCAAGGCGTATGAATTGCTGCCGGCGCAGGTGGCACAACCCATCAACTATGCTTGGCCGATTGTGCTGCTGATTTTGCTGGCGCTGTTTGCCGGGCAGCCGATTCCGAAAAAGAAATATATCGGGATGTTTGTATCGTTGGCAGGAGTCGCCTTGATTTCCATCGGTACAGGTTTTGAAGGTGAAATGACCGTGTCGGCCGAAGGCTTTCTGTTGGCGGCATTGAGTGCGGTGCTATGGGCTGCCTACTGGATGTTCAACAACCGGAATAAGGTGCAGACAGACGGGAGTGTGGTGTTGTTCCTGACTTTTTTGTTCGGTTCGGTTTATTTGTCGATCGGCGCTTTGTTCTGCGGATTGAACTTACATTCTCTGACCGGGGTATTGTCGGGTATGTATGTGGGTGGTTTTGAAATGGGCATTCCTTTTATTTTCTTCGGACTGGCCATGCGGAAGACCTCCAATCCGGCGTTGATAAACCAGCTGTGTTATCTGTCTCCTTTCATGTCATTGTTTTTCATCTCCGTGGTGCTGGGCGAACGCATCGTCTTTACCACTTACATCGGACTGGTGATGATTGTGCTGGGCATCGTGTTCAACCAATACTTTGTGAAGACCAAGCCTCAGGCAAAAATCGTCCAGTAGGATGAAAAAATAATACAAAATCTCTCCTTCTGAGTGCAGGAGGAGAGATTTTGGGATGATATTGTTATCGTTTCAGACTTCCCTGTCAGGGATTTATTCGTTTATCTTCTTTCTTTGTAACTGGAAAAATAATTCTATGGGTATGAAAAATGCTTCATTTCTATTCAGTGCCGTTTTGTGGCTTTGCGGTTGCTTTTCTGTGATGGCGGCCGGTAATAAAGTGTATGTCGTGCAGTCGCCGGACAAACACCTGAAGGTGGAGGTCTCATCCGCTGCCGGTGGGTTGACTTATTGTATATATCATAAAGACTCTCTTATTGTTGTAGATAGTAAATTAGGGTTAATTCAAACAGGAAAGAAGTCTGCTTCAGCAGGCGGGGAGAAAGTGATTTCTTCCAAGACTAAAAAGATGATTCAGGATGTTGACGCACCTTTTTATCGCTTCAAGTCATTTCAGGCTGTTTGCAATGAAATGAACTTGAAGCTGAAAGGGGAGTATGGAGTATGTTTCCGTGTTTACAACGAAGGAGTGGCTTATCGCTTTTATACTTCTTCAAAAGAGGATTTGATTATCAAGAATGAAATCGCAGAATTCCGGTTTGCCGGTGATTATACGGCCTATCTGCCTTATTCCACGAACAAGGAAAAGCCGATGGCGATGGCATACCAGAATACGTATGAAGTGAAACCGTTGTCGGAAGCGCCGCAGGAACTGGCTTTCTTGCCGGTTACAGTGGATTGCCGGCAGGTGAAGGTGACGTTGCTGGAGTCGGACTTGGAGGCGTATCCGGGTATGTTCGTGCAGCCGGACGGGAAGCAGACCTTGAGGGGGGTGTTTGCTCCTTATCCGAAAAAGACGGACTTTTATCCGTGGCGTAAGCAGGAGTATGTGACGGAAACGGAAGATTATATCGCGCATGTAAAAGGTAGCCGCACGTATCCGTGGCGTATTCTGGCCATTACGGAAAAAGATACGGACATGCCGGTGAATAATCTGGTGTATGCCTTGGCTTCGCCAAACCGTATCGGCGACTGTTCGTGGGTGAAACCGGGAAAGGTGGCCTGGGACTGGTGGAATGACTGGAACCTGAAAGGAGTACCTTTCAAGGCGGGCATCAACATGGATACGTATAAATATTATATCGATTTTGCTTCCCGAAACGGGCTGGAATATGTGGTGCTGGATGAAGGATGGTACGATCCGAAGAGCGGGGACATGCTGACGGTGATTCCGGAACTGGATCTGCCGGAGCTGGTTCGTTACGGAAAGAGCAAGGGAGTGGAACTGGTTCTCTGGACAGTATTCAACGTGTTGGATTCACAGTTGGATGAGGCTTGCCGGAAATATTCGGAGATGGGTATCAAGGGATTCAAGGTGGATTTTCTGGATAGGGATGATCAGAAAGCTGTAGAGATGATTTATCGTATTGCGGCAAAGGCGGCAGAATATAAACTGATGCTGGACTATCACGGCATCTACAAACCGACAGGGCTGAACCGTACGTATCCGAACGTGGTGAACTATGAGAGTGTGTTCGGTATGGAGGAAATGAAATGGAGTGAGGTGGAAAAGAACATGCCGCTTTACGATGTGACTTTCCCCTACATCCGCTTGATGGCGGGATACGTGGACTATACGCCGGGGGCGATGCGGAACTTGTCGAAACGTGACTTCCAGCCGATGTATTCTACTCCGGCCAGCATGGGGACGCGTTGTCATCAGCTGGCAGCTTACATCGTACATGATTCTCCGTTTACGATGTTGTGCGACGCGCCGACAAATTACTTGAAAGAGCAGGAATGTGTGGATTTCATCAGTTCGATTCCGGTGGAGGTGGATTCTACGTTTATTTACTCGGGTAAACTGGGTGAGTCGATTGTGACGGTCCGAAAGAAAGATATCAACTGGTATATCGGTGGAATGACCAATTGGGATGAGCGGGATATCACCTTGGACTTCTCGTTCCTGGGCAAAGGGGAGAAGTATAGATGTACGTTGTTTAAAGACGGTATCAATGCTTCTCGTCAGGCGGAAGATTACGTAAAGCAGACCTTCATCGTAGATGCCAATACAAAACTGCCCATCCATCTGGCTTCGGGAGGTGGTTTCGCCTTGAAACTGGAACGTACGTTTGTGGCAGAAGTGAAGCCTTCGGCTGTACCGGAAGGAAAGGGGATTCCTGCTTTCTATGAGAAATACTTGGCAGTAGACGGCTTGTATATCGTGTCTTCGGAGCATGTACGCGACGAGGCATTGGAAAAAGCCTACGAGATAATTTCACTGATGACGGCCAAGCGCCCGGACATTAAGAAAGAGATGGTGAGCAAAGGCTGTCATGTGATGATTATCGGAGAGCATGAAGAGGTGTGCGACTTGCCGGAATATGCGCATATCTGCAATACGCCGGAGAACATTGCTTTTTGGAACAAGCGGGCCCGGGGATTTGGCGGGGCGCCGGAGGATGATTTCTCGGCCAGCTGTGGAGAAGAGAATGTGCTGGCTTTGCCGGGCGACCGCTATGTGGGTGAGAATATCTTGATTCACGAGTTTGCGCATTTGTTCCACACCATCGGTATAGTGGGGGTAGAGCCTGATTTTAACGAACGCTTGGAGGAATGCCGTCAGCATGCCATTGCAAAAGGTTTGTGGAAAGATACGTATGCCATCTCAAACAAGGAAGAGTACTTCGCAGAATGTGTACAGTCGTTTTTCAACTGCAACCGTTATTCGGAGACTCCCGACAAAGTGCATAATTCCATGAACCGTCGTACGAAACTGAAATCGTACGATCCGGAGATGTATCAGCTGCTGAAAGAATATTTTTATGAGATAGAGATACCTATTTTGAATGAAGTTCACCTGTAATAAGAAAAAGAGAAACACAATGAAAAAGCAAGTTTTGACGGGCTTGTTTCTGGGAATGGCCTTGCAGGCGGCGTATTCACAGAAAGTGGAGTGGAATACACCGGGAGCAGGCAATCCTTTTATTCCCGGTTATTTTGCAGACCCTACTGTAAAGAAATTTGGAGACACATATTATGTATATGCCACGACCGATGGAAGTGGAGCCGGCTTTGGTCCTTCACAGGTGTGGTGCAGCAAGGATTTTGAGAACTGGACCATTATGCCGATGAACTGGCCGGACAGTCACTGGATTTGGGCACCGGATGTGATGAAACATACGGATGGAACATATCGGATGTTCTATTGTCAGCCGTGTAATGTGTATGAAGGAATGGCCGAAACGCCACGTGGCCCGTGGAAGAATGTGCTCGGCGAGAGTGAGGCGGTCCTGGTACCCGACCGATTTGTAAAAAATGCGATCACACTGGACGGACAGTCGTTTGTGGATGACGATGGTTCCGTGTATCTGTACTGGGGAACATGGGGTATTTACAAAGGCTTTGGTTGCGGGGCAGGGAAAATGACACCCGACATGAAAGGTTTTGTGGAAACGAAATTGATTCCCAATACGGAGGTGAAGGACTTTTTTGAGGCTCCGTTTGTCATGAAGCGGAACGGTATTTATTATTTCATGTATTCTTCTGATTCTTGTCATGACAGTACGTATCATGTGCAGTATGCTACAAGCACGGTGGGACCGCTCGGTCCTTATACGTACAGAGGTACGGTACTGAAAACCTCGGCCGACGGTACGGTGCATGGTCCGGGGCATCATAGTATTCTGAAGGAAGGCGACAACTACTATATTGTCTATCATCGTCACGACAATCCGCATTCCAACCGGGGATTCCATCGCCAGCTTTGCATAGACAAACTGGAGTTTAATGCCGATGGTTCGATTGTACCGGTGGAAGGAACACACAGTGGAGTCGGTGCTTTTGCCAAGAGTATCTTGAAATCGAAGAATTTGGCATACGGGAAACCGGTCAAGGCTTCTTCGTATTATGATGCGAATTTCTTGCCAGAATATGCGGTGGATGACAATAACGGAACGTTGTGGCGTCCGAAAACCATGGGGCAGGAATGGATTGAAATTGATTTGCAGAAGGTGGAAAAGATACGTACTATCTGGACGCAATTTGAATACGGTACGTCGTATTATCAATACTTGATTGAAACCTCAGTGGATGGAAAGCAATGGAAGGTTTTTGCGGACAAGCGTCACAATTATCTGGCTGGAAGTCCGATGGTGGATTTTGGGGAAACGGATGCACGTTATGTACGGTTGACAACCACGGGTACACAGAAAAACGGTTTTGCCGGTGCGTTGTGGAACATCAAGGTGTTTGGGGCGTATGAAACGGCCTCTCCTCAATTGTGGATGGGCCTTTCAGGCTTGGACTGGAACGGCACAGAATGGAAGAACGACGGCGGTATGCTGGGTGGTATCTTCCGACTGAAGACCGGACAGGTTTCACGCAAGCGTATAGCCGGACAGGAGGCTATTGTACTGGCACCGGGTACGCAGCTGGAATTCGAATCACCGGTCATCAATCCGAAAGAGGAACATACGGCTACCGTCTGGGTATATGAAAACAACCGCTGGACTTCCAAGTCGGCAGAAGACTATGTGCAACGCGGAAAAGTGGTGATTCAGGCTTCAGGTCAGGAACTGGCCGTGACGAATTTCCGGTATTATAACTGGAAACAGGAAGAAGCGGAGAAGGCATACGATGCGACGGTTGGACTGGTACGTGTGGAAGCTTCCGATTGTGTAAAGAAAGAGTTGCTGGTGTCTATGACAGCCGAAGATTTTGCCGTAGGAGATACGGTACCGTATATCCCGAATAAGGGTGTAGTGGAAGGTTATTTCGAGGCACAGAAGGCGCCGGTAGTGGTGGAGGAAGTGCAAGGAAAGAAGGCTTTCCGCTTTGAAGGCGAGCAGTTCTTCCGCTCCAGCTTTACGTTGCCGGCTACACTTCGCGATAATGCGCCTTACACTTTGGAAGCGTGGGTGTTGAACCCGGAACTGGCGGAAAATGAATGCGTGGCCGATTTTACCAGTTCACACGATGAAATGGAAAAAATTATGTTGGTGAACGGGACAGAACCACGCTGCGGTATGCTGAACCATTACGGCTGGTATGAAGACGTGGGTTATAAAGATGCCAAGAGTTTGGCCGGGAAATGGCAGCACATTTATGTGGTTTTTGATGGAAGAATAGAAAAAGTGTATATAAATGACCAATTAATCAGTTCGAAAGACATTCAGTTGCTGATAAAACCGGTACAATTTGTAACTTTGGGACAGAATGCGGAAGGCAACTGGCCGTTCAGCGGTTATGTGCATGCGTTGAATATTTGGGATGAAGCTCTCCCATTGGAAAATAAATGAAAAACAAGAACCTATAAATAAACAATGAAACCATGAAAAAACTAGTGATTTCAGCTCTGCTCTTTTCGTTGATTGGAGGCGGGGCGTACGCACAGAAGAAAACTCCGGCACATGGCTATCCGATTGATCCGGTTCCGTTTACTTCGGTAAAACTGACGGATTCTTTTTGGGGACAGCGTTTGAAGGCTAGCCGTGAGGTAACGATTCCGTTGGCTTTCAGCAAATGTGAAGAAACCGGACGTTACAAGAATTTTGAAATGGCTGCTCACCCGAGTGAAGACAACAAGGTGACAGGGTATTCGTTTGATGATACGGATGTGTACAAAACTATTGAGGGAGCAAGTTATCTGCTTCAGACGTATCCGGATGAGAAATTGAAGAAGTACATCGACAGTGTACTGGTGATTGTGGCAGCTGCACAGGAGCCCGATGGTTATTTGTACACGGCACGTACCATGAACCCCAAACATCCGCATGAATGGGCGGGTAGCAAACGCTGGGAAAAGGTGGAGGAGCTGAGTCATGAGTTCTATAATCTGGGACACATGATTGAAGGAGCCATTGCACATTATCAGGCTACGGGACAGCGCAACTTTCTGGATATCGCAATTCGTTATGCAGACTGTGTCTGCCGGGAAATCGGTGACAAGCCGGGACAGCAGGTGCGTGTACCGGGGCATCAGATTGCTGAAATGGCGTTGGCCAAACTGTATCTGGTAACAGGTGACCAGAAATATTTGGATGAAGCTAAATTTTTCCTGGACAAACGTGGCTACACTTCCCGCCGGGATGAATACAGTCAGGCTCACAAGCCGGTGATTGAACAGGATGAGGCAGTAGGTCACGCCGTTCGTGCGGCTTACATGTATTCCGGTATGGCCGATGTGGCTGCTTTGACGGGAGACACAGCGTATGTGCATGCCATCGACCGCATTTGGGAGAACATCGTTTCCAAGAAATTGTATATTACCGGTGGTATTGGAGCCACTAACAATGGAGAGGCTTTCGGAAAGAATTATGAACTTCCCAACATGTCGGCTTACTGTGAGACTTGTGCGGCTATCGGAAATGTGTATATGAATTACCGTCTGTTCCTCTTGCATGGGGACTCCAAGTATTATGATGTGCTGGAACGTACATTGTACAACGGACTGATTTCAGGTGTGTCACTGGATGGAGGTGCTTTCTTCTATCCGAATCCGTTGGAATCCATGGGACAGCATCAGCGCCAGCCGTGGTTCGGTTGTGCCTGCTGCCCGTCTAACATCTGCCGTTTCATCCCGTCTGTACCGGGTTATGTGTATGCGGTAAAGGACAAGGATGTGTATGTCAACTTGTTCATTGCCAACAATGCTACGCTGAAAGTAAATGGCAAGAAGGTGACTTTGTCACAGACCACTTCTTATCCTTGGAATGGAGATATCACATTGGCCGTAGACCGCAATTCAGCCGGACAGTTTGCCATGAAGATCCGTATCCCGGGATGGGTTCGCAACCAGGTAGTTCCAAGTGACCTGTACACCTATACAGACGGCAGTCGTCCGAAATACAGTGTGAAAGTAAACGGACAAGAAGTGAAATCGGATTTGGAGAAAGGATATCTGACTATCGACCGGAAATGGAAGAAGGGAGATAAGGTAGAAATCCATTTTGATATGAACGTACGCACGGTAAGAGCTAACGGTAAAGTGGAAGCTGACCGTGGTCGGGTGTCTGTAGAACGGGGCCCGATTGTCTATTGTGCAGAATGGCCGGATAACGATTTCGATGTGTTGAGTGTCTTGATGAACCGCACGCCGAAGTTTGAAGTGGTAGAAAAACCGGATTTGCTGTATGGTATTAATGAAATCAAGACACAGGCCCAGACCTTGGAATACGATGAGTCGGGTCGTCTGGTGGCTAAAGATCATACACTGACAATGATTCCGTATTATGCATGGGCTCACCGTGGAGCCGGTAACATGGCGGTATGGTTGCCGAATGAAGTAAGTGCCACTCGTCCGGTAGCTATTCCTACCTTGGCTTCCAAGAGTAAGATAGATGCATCCCATAAAGTGACTTCTTTGTCTGCCATCACCGACGGGCTGGTGCCGAAGGATGAAAACGACCGTACCATTCCTTATTATCATTGGTGGCCGAAAGAAGGTACTACGGAATGGATTTCTTACGAATTTCCGGAAAAGATGGAAGTTTCCAGCTCTACGGTTTACTGGTTTGACGATGCACCATGGGGAGGTTGCCGTGTGCCGAAAGCTTGGAAGATTTATTACAAAGATGCTTCCGGCAACTGGACTCCGGTACAGAATCTTACGGGATATGGCGTACAGAAAGGCAATCCAAATACGGTAGAGTTTGAACCGGTAAAGACCAAGGCTGTCAAACTGGAGGTTGTGCAGCCGGATAAGAACTCTTCAGGATTGTATGAATGGGAAGTGAAATGACCATGTTGATTTATAGATAATAATGCAACCAGATTCGGGGCTTTGGGTATTCTTAGGTATGATGGAAGAATATCTGAAGTCCCGAATTGTAAAATAAGACACAATGGGAAACAATTTTTGGAAATCAGGACTTTTGTCTATCATGTTGGGTAGTGTATCTTGTATGCCGCTTTTTGCACAAGGTACAGTAGAAGATTATAACCGGGCTTATGCGCTTCGGGAGAAATACAGTATGAAGCAGGTGCTTTATGCAGGAGTGGTGCCACATTGGGTAGAACATACTTCTTCTTTCTGGTATGTACGTCAGACCGAGAAAGGGAATGAGTATGTGAAAGTGGATGCGGCATCTGCCAAAAGAACAGCGCTGTTCGATCAACAGAAAATGGCCAATGCTTTGTCTGAAAAGTCGGGTCGTAAGGTGGATGCGTATCATCTTCCGCTTCAGAATTGCTGGCTGAATGCGTCGCTTGATACGTTGCGCTTCCAACTGGATGGAAAGTTCTGGGCTTACAGCATCAAACATAACCGTTTGCTGGATGAAGGAATGGTGCCTCCCCGTGGGAAAGAACGCCATTGGATGGAAGTGGATGATGAAAAAAACGGAGGTCCGGTGACATCTCCCGATGGCAAATGGGTGGCCTTCATCAAGAATGACAATGTGTATGCGCGTGAAGTGGCTACTGGAAAGGAAAAACAGTTGAGCCAGGACGGTACATTGAGCAACTATTATTCTTCTTATATCCAGTGGTCGCCCGACTCTAAGTCGGTAGTATCTTGTCGGATTCGTCCGGTGGAGAAACGCTATGTGTATTATGTAGAGTCTTCTCCTGCCGACCAGTCACAGCCGAAGCTACATAAACAGGAGTACGCCAAACCGGGCGATGAGCTGCGTTTCAAGGTGCCTTGTATCTTTGAGGTGGAATCTGGTCGTCGGTTGATTCCTTCCACTGAGTTGTTCAGTCACCAGTATGATTTGTCGGCTCCGATGTGGAATGCAGACAGCAAAGGCATCACCTTTGAATACAACGAACGTGGTCACAAGGTATATCGGGTATTGGAAATGTCGGCAGTCGATGGCAAGGTTCGTCCGTTGATTGAAGAAAAAGAAGAGAAATACGTGAACTATCCGCGTATTTACCGGAATTACCTGAGCGACGGCAAGCGTATCATCTGGTCAAGTGAACGGGACAACTACAATCACTTGTATATGTATGACCGGGCTACCGGAAAACCGTTGAATCAGATAACCAAAGGAGAATGGTACGTGCGCGGCGTACAGTATGTGGATGAGGCCAACGGGGTGATCTATTTTTCTGCCAATGGCATGAATAAAAAGGAAGACCCTTATTTGATTCATTACTATAAAATCAACTTCGACGGCAGCAATTTGGTGGAACTGACTCCCGAAGAGGGGATGCACCAGTGCTGGTACTCGCCCGACTATAAGTATCTGGTGGATGTGTACAGTAAGGTAGACCAAGCACCGGTGGCAGTGCTGCGTGAGGCGAAGAATGGAAAAATCCGTATGCAGCTGGAAAAGGCAGATATCTCTGCGTTGCTGGCGAACGGATGGAAGGCACCCGAAGTGTTCACAGCCAAAGGGCGTGACGGAAAGACCGACATGTGGGGTATCATTTATCGCCCGTCCAATTTCGATCCGTCGAAGAAATATCCGGTGATTGAATATATCTATTCCGGTCCGGGCGACCAGTATGTGCCGAAGACTTTCTCTTCTTATAACTGGTGGATGACTTCTTTGGCTGAACTTGGATTTATCGTGGTACAGGTAGACGGTATGACCACTTCTTTCCGCTCCAAAGAATTTGAGGAAGTATGCTACAAGAACTTGAAAGATGCCGGACTGCCCGACCATATTGCCTGGATTAAGGCTGCCGCACAGAAATATCCTTATATGGACATCGACCGTGTCGGTATTTTTGGTTGCTCAGCCGGCGGACAGGAATCTACAGGAGCCGTGCTGTTCCATCCAGAATTCTATAAGGCGGCTTATTCAGCTTGTGGCTGTCACGACAACCGCATGGATAAAATTTGGTGGAACGAGCTTTGGATGGGATATCCGGTAGATGAGTCTTATAGTGCTTGTTCGAATGTGGACAATGCCTATCGGCTGACTCGTCCGCTGATGTTGGTCGTCGGCGAATTGGACGACAATGTAGATCCGTCTTCTACGATGCAGGTGGTCAACGCGTTGGTAAAAGCCAATAAGGACTTTGAACTGGTGGTGATTCCGGGTGCTCACCATACCATGGGAGAGGATTTTGGCGAACACAAACGATATGATTTCTTTGTCCGCAATTTGATGGGAGTTACTCCTCCGTCATGGGATAAAATCAAAATCGGGAAATAAATCATCCGGTTTTACAGATAGCAAAATGGGTCATTCATTTTTGAGTGACCCATTTTGCTATATCTTCCATTACTTTTTCAGAAACTCGTGCGGGGTGATTGTATTCCATCGGCGTGGATTTTCCGGTACCTTCCATGAAACAGTGGTTTAATGTCGGATAGGAGAGGAACGTGGCATTCGTTTTGCCAAACATCCCTAGTTTCCACATGGCAAAATCCTGCATCGTTACCTGATAATCACGTTCTCCCTGCAGGAAGAGCATCGGAACAGACAAGGAGCAGGCGGTCATGACAGGAGCATATTTATCCAGATAGTCCCAATAGATTTGAGGAGCAGCGGCTTTCACTTGCTGGTATTGTTGGGCGAGAAGCGTTTCATCCGTGTTCCCGTTCAATGAGCCCAAATAACGTATTTGTTCTTTAAGTATGTCATCTTGTGGACGGGACGGAGCGGCCAGCAGAATAAGTCCAGTGACCGACGGACAGCGGGTAGCAATAAGCGGAGCCAGTAGTCCTCCCAGACTGTGTCCGGCTAAGAATATTTTTTGTTTGTCGATAAATGGCATAGAGGCCGCCAGCTGACAAGCTGAAACTGCATCTTCTACCACTTCTTCATCAGGGGTAATCTCTTTGCCTTCCGGAACGGAGGCTTTCCCATATACATACGTACGTTTGTCATAGCGGAGTACAGCTATACCTTTTGCCGCTAGTCCCCAGGCAATATCCCGGTAAATTTTGTTAGGGCCGATACTTCCGTCTCTGTCTTGAGGGCCGGAACCATGTACCAAGATGACAATCGGGAGGTGGGTCTTTCCTTTCGGACGGGTGAGGGTGCCGGGGAGTTTGTAATTTCCGGTAGTCACTTCAATGGGGGATTCTTCCAAGTGCACACTGTCGAACGGGACAACTAAGGGTTTTTCTTCCGGAGGAACCGGGAGCAACCGGAGTCCACTCACTTTATTTTCGGTATTGAAGGCCACCAGAAAGCGTAACGGAGCGTGTTGGAATTTCAAATCAGTATAGTAGACCACTGTACCGTCGATTGCATCCTGTTTCCATTCTTTCTCTTTTTCTAGCGGGCCAAGTTGTTGCTTCACCTGTGCCCACATGTCCTTTAGCTGCGACAAAGGAACGGCCTGTTGCATCTTTGCATCGAAACAGGCATAGATACTGTCGCTCTGGGCATCTTTCATCCACCGCAGAATGTTTGCGGCTCGTTGCAGGTTGGTTTGCTGGGCGTGGAGGTGGAGAGATAGCAACATCACACAAATTAGGATCGATAGAATTTTTCTCATGATAGGGTTTATATTTTCAAACAAAAATAGTAGATATATATCAGAGGATTTTCCTTTAAATGTTATATATATTAAAAATAGAAATAAAATAAGTTGGTTTTATATTATATAATCGTTAAAAATGATTGATTTATAGGCTTTGTTTTTATCAACTTTAATTTAACGCTTGCTCGATGATAAAGAAAATCTATATATTTGTGACGCAAAAACAATAGATAAAACTAAATTGTAGACTTAAAAGGACTACTCTTTTTATAAACTTATCATAAAACTAAACTTATCAGGTGGATTGTAAAGGCGAATTATGGGTCTTGTTATGCATCTGAATTTGAGACTTTAACTTATTAAACTTAAATCTATGACTAAAGAGCATTTAAAATCATTAAGTGCATTTTTGCTTTTGTCGGGGCTTCCTTGCGGATTTATGCAAGCTATGCCCGATGTAGAGGCTGTGAAGTCACAGGTAGTACAACAACAGACTACTTGTGAGGGTTTTGTAACAGATCGTGATGGAGAATCGATTATTGGGGCCTCAGTCGTGGTGAAGGGCACGACGAACGGTACCATCACGGGGCTTGATGGAGAGTTTAACCTTTCTAATGTGAAAAAAGGTGATGTTATTACCGTTTCATATGTCGGTTATATGACACAGGAAATTTTGTGGGATGGCAATCCGTTAAAAATAGTCTTAAAAGAGGATACGGAGACCTTAGAGGAGGTTGTAGTTGTGGGTTATGCTACAGTAAAGAAGGCTAACCTGACAGGAGCTGTTTCTGCTGTGGACGATAAAGTCTTGGCTGATCGTCCGATTGTAAACTTAGGACAAGGACTTCAAGGTACAATTCCTAACCTGAATGTAACGACGAGTGGAAAGCCGGGAGCTGGTTCTTCATTTAATGTCCGTGGTGAAACATCTATTAATGGAGGTTCACCGTTGGTTTTGGTGGATGGAGTGGAAATGGACCCTAACTTGATTAACCCACAAGATGTTGCGAGTGTTTCAGTTCTAAAAGATGCAGCTTCAGCTTCGATTTATGGTGCACGTGCCGCGTATGGTGTTATTTTGATAACAACCAAAAGCGGGCGTAAGAATATGCCTACTCGTGTCTCTTTCGATGCTTCTGTTTCGTTTAATAGTCCTACTACCCGTCCTCGTTACATGAATTCGATGGAATATATGACTTGGATGAATGCGGCCGGGCAGACTACCAATGGACGCAACATCTTCAGCCAGGAAGAGATGGAACACATAGAAGCGTACTATAATGATCCGGTAAACAATTCTCCGGTGTTTGTGGCTACAGATCCGAATAGTTGGCAATATGCCAATTCTCAGGCCGGGAAATATGCTTATTGTGGGAATACGGACTGGATGAAAGAAATGTACAAGAAAAGCTATCCGGTGCAAAAGTATAATGTCAATATCAATGGAGGTAGTGATAAGGCTACATATTATACTTCGGTAGGATATACTGATCAGGGATCGCTTTTGCGGTATGGCAATGAAAGTTTCCGTAAATTCAATATGGTAAATAATATCAATTATGATATTAATGATTGGATGCATGTTTCAATGAAAACGAGCTTTATCCGTACTGAACTGGATGGTATTGTGCAGGATAGGGCGCATGGAGAGAATTGGATTGGCAATGATACACAGCCCTTGATGCCGGTAAAGCATCCGGATGGGAACTGGTCCGGACAGGGTAATTATACGAACTTTGCAGCAATATTGACCGATGGGGGCGCACGTAAAACAACAAAGAATGATTTTTGGAATACACTAGCCTTGAAACTGACTCCACTTAAGGGCTTGACGCTTAATATGGATTATACATTCAATTATTATGCGGAACATATAAAAAATCATTTACAGTCATTTGATGAGTATGGTATAGATGGTAAGTTTCTGCAAATGTTCCAGTGGACAAACCCTAATTATGTGTATGAACATCAGCAAAATGATACATATAATGCATTTAATTTGTTCGGAGATTATGAAGGAACTTTCGGCAAGCATTATTTTAAGGTGATGTTAGGTTTTAATCAAGAAACCAAGCATACACGGGCGTTTTAAGCACAGCGTGAAAATCTTGTATCCAATGAACTTCCTTCAATGGATGCCGCTACAGGAGAAAAATATGTGGGGAACTCGGATGATAGTTGGGCCACAAGAAGTGGTTTTTTCCGCGTGAATTATAGCTTTGCAGACCGTTATTTGTTGGAACTGAACGGGCGGTACGACTTGTCTTCTAAGTTCCCGAAACACAATCGTGCAGTGTTCAATCCTTCGTTTTCCTTGGGATGGCGATTGTCTGAAGAAAGTTGGTTTAAAAATATTACCCATAATATTTTTGATGAATTGAAGCTTCGTGCTTCTTATGGTAGCCTGGCTAATCAGGCTTTGGATAATGGCTGGTATGTGTACTTGTCTAATTATTCTACAGGGCAAAACAGTTATTTAATGGGAGGCAAGAAGAATTCGTATGTGTTACCAGGAGCTTTGGTCAGCAATATTGTGACATGGGAAAAAGTAACCCAATGGGATTTAGGATTGGATTTTGCGGTCTTGCAGAGTCGTTTGCAGGGTACATTTGACTATTATCAGCGTGCTACAACTGGAATGCTGGGACCTGGAAAAATTTTGCCGGCAATTCTAGGTGCTGCCGAGCCTGAGGAGAATGCAGCAGATATGGTGACTCGTGGCTGGGAATTGTCTTTGACTTGGAATGATCAGCTGGAAAACGGATTGCATTACAGCCTTGGATTTAACTTGTCGGATACAAGAGCTGAGATTACAAAGTATGATAATCCTACAAAATCTTTGTCGAGTCCTTATTATGAAGGACAGATTATTAGTGATATCTGGGGGTATGAGTCGACCTTGTTCCAGACGGAGGATGAAATAAAGCAAGCACCCGACCAGTCAAAGGTAGATGGAGCAATCAACAAGGTTCCGGGAGATATAAGGTTTATGGATGTGAATGGCGATGGAATCGTTGATAATGGAAATAATACTGTGGATAATCCCGGAGACCAGAAAATTATAGGAAACAATCGCGCTCGTTTCCGGTACGGGTTTAATATATCTGCCGACTGGAAAGGTTTTGACTTGGGCATTTTCTTCCAAGGTGTAGGAAAACGGGATATTATGCTTCCTAATACATTCAAGTGGCAATATGGAAGTCAATGGCAGGTGCCGGTTGCGGTGGCAAATGATTATTGGACTGTGAATAATACCAGCGCTTGGCTTCCGGTAGCTCGATTCAATGGAGGCACAGCCATTGGACGAAACCAGACTCGTTATTTGGTTAATGCTGCGTATTTGCGCTTGAAATCTTTGTCTTTTGGGTATACGCTTCCAGTCGCATTGACTCAAAAATGGGGTATCCAGAAGTGCCGTATTTATTTTACGGGTGAAAATCTGCTGACATTCAAGCATACTCCGGAAGGATTTGATCCGGAATTATCTGATCCATATAGTTATCCGCAACAGAAGTCGTTGTCGGTAGGGATGAATGTCGTATTTTAACTATTAGCTGATTAATAATTATGAAGATTCAATATTTACTTTATATGGCTGCGGCCTTGTCGTTCACAAGCTGTAACGATGCTTTTTTGGACAGATCTCCACAAAGTCTGAATGATGAAACATTTTGGAAGTCTGTCAGTGACTTGAAAACTTTTGCCAATGCGTTTTATAATACATTGCCTGGGGGAGTGACCAATTTAGGGGATGAAGACAGTGATAATCAGATTCCATTCGTGCCTAACTCCTTTTTGTGGGGACAGTATACTGTTCCTACGGAGGGTAGTGACGATGGAAGGTGGACAAAAGCATCATGGCAGAATATCCGGCAATTGAATTATTTTATGACTCATTATAAACGGGTAAATGCATCTGAGGAAGAGATGAATCCGTATGTGGCAGAGATTCGTTTCTTCCGAGCATTAGAGTATTTTGAAAAAATCCAGACATTTGGTGATGTACCTTGGCTTGAAAGTGAACTGACTATAGATAGCGAAGAACTGTATGGCAATAAAATGCCAAGAAATGAAGTGGCAAAGAAAATTGTGCAGGACTTGGAGTTTGCTGTCGAATGGTTGCCTGAGAAAGGAAAGGAAGAAAATAATCGCTTGAATAAAGATATAGCTCGTCATGTGATGGCCCGTGTTTGTCTGAATGAGGGAACTTATTATAAGTACCATAAAGAGCTGGGATATGATGCGGATGCGGTAGGTCTGTTACAGAAAGCAGCTGACGCGACAGATGCCCTAATCGCTTCTTCACATTATGAGATTTATAAAACCGGGCATCCGGAAGTCGATTATTATAATCTTTTTGTGATGGAAGATAAAAGTAGTTTGAAAGAAGCGATTCTTTATATTGACTATGCGACTGCGCTGCGTGAGCATAATGCTTGCCATTGGTTGCGGAATGCGAAGAGTGGATGGTCGAAAGATTTTGCGGATTGCTTTTTGTATACAGATGGAAAACCTGCTTCGGTTACCTCGAAGGCACATGAGCGTAATAAAACGATGGCTGAAGAAGCACAGGACCGTGACCCGCGTTTCAAACAGTTGATTTTGACAGGAGATGCACCCTATACGATGACAGTGGATGGTGGTATGACTTTTATTACTAAGGATGAGGACTTTGTGAGAGCAGATTGTCCCAGTGGCTATTGGGTGCGTAAATATTTCACTCCCGATCCTTCACAGGATATTGAGGCTAAAGGTACAATTGATGGTATCGCTTATAGGTATGCAGAAACCTTGCTTGTGAATGCAGAAGCTAAGGCTGAACTGAAAACGATTACACAAGAGGATTTGGACAAGACGATAAATCAGTTGCGTAAACGTGTCGGAATGCCCGATTTAAAATTGGACATTGGGTTTGTCGATACCAACTGGCCAAATTGGGGATATGACTTGTCTCCTTTGCTGCAAGAGATTCGTCGAGAACGTCGTGTGGAATTGGCAGGCGAAGGTTTCCGGTTTGCTGATTTGAAGCGTTGGAAAGCTGGAAAATTGTTGGAGAATAGCCAGACTTATATGGGAAAATATGTCAAAGGTGAGGATGGACAATTCCATCAAACGGTAATTTATGAAAATTATGCATCTCCAGAGAAAGCTCGTAAGTGGGACGACAAGATGTATTTGTACCCAATTCCTACAGGTGAATTGCAACGTAATCCGAATCTGTTGCCGCAGAATCCGGGCTGGTAATCAATCTTTCTTTAGGAATAATAGATAAGGACGAGGCCGTCTCAAAATGAATTGAGATGGCCTCTGTCGTTTCATATCAGATTGAAGTCGTTTGGATTTTCCTCAAAAAAAAGGAGTTTCCAGGTTTCCTCTTTCAAATTTCATCATTTTAAACCGTTTTCCCCCGTCAGAAGCCTCCTAAGAGGCTACTTTTGCAAGATTATGCGCTATGGCCAGCAGGCCAAATTCAATTTCCACCTTTTTCAGCCCACGGAGATGGAACCTCTTGAAGTGCTTGTTGTTCTTGAGGTTTCCAAATACGGCTTCCACATCCTGTGGCCGCTGGCTCCGGTATTTAAGACCTTCCGCAGAGAGGAGTTTCTCACGTTCCCTTTCCTTGATTTTTCTCAGCCGATGATTCACTTGCACAATCCTTTCCGACCGGCTTCTGTGACACCGGCATCTTAACGGACAGCCCTTGCAGTTCCGTGCCCTGTACCTTGA